>NZ_JBIIGK010000054.1:0-18119 GCF_044236515.1 Phenylobacterium sp. | reverse complement strand
TCCAGGGCGCGGAAGTCCTCGACGCTGGCCGGGCGGAACAGCCGTTCGTCGAAGAAGGCCTGGACGGCGGAGAGCACGATCTGGCCGTAGACGTCGTGCTGCATATGCTCGTGCGCCTGGTTGCCGACGCGCACCGGACCCATCCCGCGATAGCCGGGCAGGTGCGGCGCGACCCACTCGGTCAGGACCGGCTCGAGGCCGACGCCATAGACCGGCTGGACGTGGTTGGCCTTGGGCGTTTCGCTGGTCGCACCCTCGTCGAGGCCGGCGGCGCCAGCGGCCCCGAGCGCGGGGGCCGGATCGCTTCGGCGGGCCTGATCCACCAGATTGCGCAGGTAGACGAGGTAGTTCTCCAGCATGTCGGCGGCGCCCAGCCGGTTCAGCGCCTGGACGACGTAGTAGGCGTCGCGCAGCCAGCAGTAGCGGTAGTCCCAGTTGCGGGCGTGGCCGGTGTCTTCGGCATGCTCGGGCACCGACGTCGTGAGGGCCGCGACGATGGCGCCGGTCTCCTCATAGGCGCAGAGCTTGAGGGTAATCGCCGCCCGGATCACCGCCGACTGCCATTCCAGCGGCACCGACAGGGTGCGGACCCAGCCGCGCCAGTAGTCCTTGGTCTCGCGCAGCATCCGCTCGCAGGTGGTGGCGACGTCGGCGTCGAAACCTTCGTCCGGGCCAAGGAACATCGCCACCGGCTCCTCCAGACGGAAGGTGCGCTCGGCGTGGATGTGGCTGATCGGGGCGCCGGTGGTCAGGCGCAGGGTGGTGGCCGCGCCGACGAAACGGATGTGGTTCGACCCCATGGTCGTGCTCGTCCGCTGCTCGCCATAGTTGGCGGTCGGCCGTAGGCGGATGCGGATGCGCGGGGCGCCGGCCAGGGGGCGGACCATGCGGACAAAGGCCAGGGGCCGATAGACGCGGCCGAACTGCCGGTAGCGGGGGCAGAAGTCGAGGATCTCCAGCCGACCGCCGGAGGCGTCCCGGATCTCGGTGCGCAGGATCGGCGTGTTGCGCAGATAGGCCTGGGTGATCTCCGACGCCCCCTCGACCTGCACGTCCCACAGGCCGGCGGCGTCCTCGTCGGCCGGATCGCGGCCGCCGAGCAGGGCTGAGAACACCGGGTCGCCGTCAACCCGCGGCACGCAGGCCCAGACGAAGCGGCCGGCACGGTCGATCAGGGCGCTGGCGGTGCAGTTGCCGATCGGGAACAGATCGAGCGTCGAACCGCTCTTTGGCGCCTTGTCGTCGTCACCCGCCTGACCCATGCCGCAGTTCCCCTCCGTCTCGATTCCGGTGCGCGAACGGACCACCCCGTTTCCGCTCGACGCAACCTTAACGTCGCTGGATAAGCTTGGAGCCGGAAGCTGGGCGAATCGCACGCGCGTTGTCGTCCGAAACCGCCAGACCAGACGGAAGTTCACCGGATGATCCGAGCCCGCCGCGCGCGTATCGTCGCGACCCTGGGACCCGCCAGCCGCGACCGCATCGCCGAACTGGCGCGGGCCGGGGCGGACGTGTTCCGCGTCAATTTCAGCCACGGCGCCCACGCCGACCACGCGCGGACGATCCGCGACGTGCGGAAGGCGGAGAAGGACGTCGGCCGGCCGCTGTCGGTGCTCGCCGACCTGCAGGGGCCGAAGCTTCGGCTCGGCGAGTTCGCCGACGGCGCCATTGCGCTGACCCAGGGTCAGGCCCTGCGGCTGGACCTCAGCAAGACCCCGGGCGACGCGGGGCGGATCTGCGTGCCGCATCCCGAGATCTTCGCGGCCCTGAAGGACGACGCGGTGGTCCTGCTCGACGACGGCAAGGTGCGGCTGCGGGTCAAGGCGCACGGCAAGGACTTCGCCGACACCGTGGTCGAGGCCGGCGAGAAGCTGTCCAACCACAAGGGGCTGAACCTGCCGGGCCTGGCGATCCCGATCCCGGCCCTGACCGCCAAGGACCGCAAGGACCTCGCCTTCGCCCTGGAGCAGGGCGTCGACTGGGTGGCGCTGTCGTTCGTGCAGCGGGCCTCGGACATGGCCGAGCTGCGCGCGCTGGTGCAAGGCCGGGCCTCGGTCCTGGCCAAGATCGAGAAGCCCGCTGCGCTCGACGTCCTGGACGAGATCCTCGACCTGTCGGAAGCGATCATGGTCGCGCGCGGCGACCTGGGGGTCGAGCTGAACCCGGAGGACGTGCCCGTCGTCCAGAAGCAGCTGATCCGCGCCGCGCGGCTGCGCGGCATTCCGGTGATCGTCGCCACCCAGATGCTGGAATCGATGACCAGCGCCCCGACGCCGACCCGGGCCGAAGCCTCCGACGTGGCCGGCGCGGTCTATGAAGGCGCCGACGCGGTGATGCTGTCGGCCGAGAGCGCGGTCGGGGAATATCCGCTGGAGGCGGTGTCGATCATGGACCGCATCCTGACCCGCGTGGAGCAGGACCCGCGCTGGCCCGAGCTGATGCGCGCCGAATACCCGGTCGACGACGCCGACGCCGACGCCCTGGTGGCGGCGGCGCGCCGGGCGGCGGAGGCGGCCTCGACCGCCTGCCTGGCGGCCTTCACCACCACCGGGCAGACGGCGCTGCGGCTGTCGCGCGAGCGGCCGCTGCAGCCGACCCTGGCCCTGACCCCGCGCCTGGCGACGGCCCGCCGGCTGGCCCTGGCCTGGGGGGTCGAGCCGCGGGTGGTGGCCGAGCTGTCGGATCCCGAGGACCTGGCGCGGGTCGCGGTCGAACAGGCGGTGGCGACCAAGCTGGCGCCGCCCGGCCAGCGGGTGCTGATCCTGGCGGGCCTGCCAATGGGCTCGCCGGGCGCCGCCAACATCCTGCGGATCGCCCACACGCCGAAGCATTGATCGAAGACAGGCGCGGTGAGCATCCCTGGCCGTCGCGCGTTAGACAGGGCGGGATGATCGAGACCTATCCGACCGCAGAGGCGCTGGCGGAGGCGGCGGCGCACGGCGTGGCGGCGCAGCTGGCCCGAGGCCTGAAGACCCGCGGCCGGGCCGCCCTGGTCGCCACCGGCGGCCGGTCCCCCGGCGGCGTCTACGACCGGTTGACCGCAGCGGACGTCGACTGGGCGCGGATCATCGTCACCCTGAGCGACGAGCGGTGCGTGCCGCCCGACGATGCGGCGTCCAACGCCCGGCTGGTGCGCGAGCGACTGTTCACGGGCGAGGGCCGCAAGGCCCACCTGCTGCCGCTGTGGCCGGAGCCGGAGGCCGGCGCGCTCGAGGCCCTGCTGCCGTTCGACGCCGTGCTGCTGGGCATGGGCGAGGACGGGCATGTGGCCTCGCTGTTCCCCAGCGCGGCGGCGCTCGGCGAAACCGAACGCCTGAGCGCGTGGGTCCCCGAGGGGCTGGGGGCGCCGCCGCTGGCCCGGATCACCCTGACCCTGCCGGCGCTGACCCAGGCCCGCGAGGTCTTCGTGCTGATCGCCGGGGACGCCAAGCGGACGGTGGTTGAACGGGCGCTCGCGGGCGATGATCTACCGGTGCGTCGCATCCTTGTTCAGGACAAGGTCCCGGTCCGCGTCCTCTGGGCGCCAGAGCATTGAGGCCCATTCCCATGCAGCCAGGCTCCCTGCACCCCGTAACCGCCGAGGTCACCGCCCGGATCGTCGCGCGCAGCCGCGACGCCCGCGCCGACTACCTGGCGCGCATGGAGGCGGCGCGGCATGCCGGCCCGGGCCGGGCGAAGCTGTCCTGCGCCAACTTCGCCCACGCCTTCGCAGCGTCCGGGGACGGCGACAAGGTGCGGATGCGAGATCCGTCGGCGCCCAACGTGGCCATCGTCTCGTCCTACAACGACATGCTGTCGGCCCATCAGCCGTTTGAGCGGTTCCCGGCGATCATCAAGCACGCCGCGAGGGAGATCGGCGCGACGGCGCAGTTCGCAGGGGGAACGCCGGCCATGTGCGACGGCGTCACCCAGGGCCGGCCGGGCATGGAGCTCAGCCTGTTCTCCCGCGACGTCATCGCCATGTCGACGGCGGTGGCTTTGACCCACGACGCCTTCGACGCGGCCCTGATGCTGGGCATCTGCGACAAGATCGTGCCCGGGCTGACGATCGGCGCCCTCGCCTTCGGCCACCTGCCGACGATCTTCGTGCCCGGCGGGCCGATGACCTCCGGCATCTCCAATGTCGAGAAGGCGCGGGTGCGGGCGCTGTACGCCCAGGGCAAGGCGACCCGGGAGGAGCTGCTCGATTCCGAGATGAAGTCCTACCACGGGCCGGGCACCTGCACCTTCTACGGCACCGCCAACTCCAACCAGATGATGATGGAGCTGACCGGCCTGCACCTGCCGAACTCGGCGTTCATCCAGCCCAACACGCCGCTGCGCGACGCCCTGGTCGCCGCCGCCGCCCGGCGGGCGGTGGAGATCCGCGACGGGACCAACGACTACACGCCGATGTCGGCGGTGGTGGACGAGAAGTCGATCGTCAACGCCCTGGCCGGGCTGCTGGCCACCGGCGGGTCGACCAACCACACCCTGCACCTCGTCGCCATGGCGCGGGCCGCCGGCGTGCTGATCACCTGGGAGGACTTCGACGACCTCTCTCGCGTCACGCCGCTGCTGGCCCGGGTCTACCCGAACGGCTCGGAGGACGTGAACGCCTTCCATGCGGCCGGCGGCATGGCCTTCGTGGTGCGCCAGCTCCTGGCCGGCGGCCTGGCGCATGAGGACGTCCAGACGGTCGCCGGGCCGGGCCTCCGCCGCTACCTGGACGAGCCGTTCCTGGACGAGGGCGGGCGGCTGGTCTGGCGGCCGGGCGCGGCGGCGAGCCTCGACCGCGAGATCCTGCGGCCGGTGAACGATCCGTTCCAGGCCGAAGGCGGCCTGCGCCTGCTGACCGGCCCGCTCGGCCGGGCGGTGATCAAGACCTCGGCGGTCAAGCCGGAGCATCGGATCGTCGAGGCCCCGGCCCTGGTCTTCGACGACCAGGAGGCGCTGCTGGCGGCCCACAAGCGTGGCGAGCTGAACCGCGACTTCGTCGCCGTCGTCCGTTTCCAGGGCCCGCGCGCCAACGGCATGCCGGAGCTGCACTCCCTGACGCCCGCGCTCGGCGTCCAGCTCGACAAGGGGTTCAAGGTGGCGCTGGTCACCGACGGCCGGATGTCGGGGGCGTCCGGCAAGGTGCCGGCGGCGATCCACGTGACGCCGGAGGCGACGGTCGGCGGCCCGCTGGCCTATGTCCGCGACGGCGACATCATTCGCCTGGACGCCGAGGCCGGCGAACTGACCATCAAGGTCGAGACCGCCGCGCTGATGGCCCGCACCCCCGCGGTCGCCCCGCCGGCCACCCAGCAGGCCGGCTATGGCCGCGACCTGTTCGGCTGGATGCGTCGCGCCGCCGGGCCGGCCGACGCCGGGGCCTGCGCCCTGTTCGAGGCGGCGTGACGATGAAGCCGCACTACGTCGGACTGGTTGGGGACGTCGGCGGCACCAACGCCCGGTTCGCGGTGGTCGACGCGCAGGGCCACATCCGCAACCCGCGTACCTTCCGCGCCGCCGAGTACGGCAGCCTGCCGGACGTGGTGGGGGAATACCTGGAAACGACCTGCGGGCGGCGCCGGCCGCCGCGGGCGGTGATCGCCGTCGCCGGCCCGGTGCTCGACGGCGAGATCGAGTTCACCAACCTCGACTGGCAGATCTCGGAGACCGACCTGATCGTCAACTTCGGCTTCGAGGCGGTGAAGCTGATCAACGACTTCGCCGCCCAGGCCCTGGCCTGCCCGGTTCTCGACCGGGACGACCTGCGGCCGATCGGCCCGCCGTTGCGCGGCGGCTCGGACTGCCCCGTCGTCGTGCTGGGGGCCGGCACGGGATTCGGGGTGGCCGCCCTGGCCCGCGCCGACCGGGCGGACGTCGCCATCGCCACCGAGGGCGGCCACGCCGCCTTCGCCCCCACCGACGAGGTCGAGGTCGAGATCTGGCGGCGGCTGGCGGCGGCCTATGGACGGGTGTCGCTCGAGCGGCTGCTGTCGGGCCAGGGCATCTTCGACCTCTATCGGGTGCTCGGCGAGATAGAAGGGCGCGAGGCGCCGCTGGCCGATGAGCGCGCCGTGGCCGCGGCCGGCGCCGACGGCGACGCCCTGGCGGGCCGGGCGCTGGACCGGTTCTGCGCCATCCTCGGCTCGGCCGCCGGCGACCTGGCCCTGACCTTCGGAGCCCGCGGCGGGGTCTATGTCTCCGGCGGCATCGCACCCCGGCTGATCGACCGGATCGACAGCGGCGGCTTCCGGGCCCGGTTCGAGGACAAGGGCCGGCTTTCCGACTATGTCCGGCAGATCCCGACCTCGCTGGTGCTGCATCCCTATGCGGCGATCGTCGGCGCCGCGCGCGAGCTGCAGCAGATGGAGCGTCTATGAACCCGCAAGGCGTCACCGTCGTCGACGACATCCTGCGGCTGGCGCCGGTGATCCCGGTGCTGGTGATCGAAGACCCTGCGCACGCCGTCCCGCTCGGCCGCGCCCTGGTGGCCGGCGGCCTGCCGGCGCTGGAGGTCACCCTGCGGACGCCGGCCGCCCTCGAGGCGGTGAGGCGGATGGCGGCCGAGGTCGAGGGCGGCGTGGTCGGGGCCGGCACGGTGCTGAACCGCCAGATGCGCGAGCAGGCGGTGGCCGCCGGGGCGCGGTTCGTGGTCAGCCCGGGCCTGATCCCCGGCGAAGGGCCGGATGGACCGGCCCCGCTGCTGCCCGGCGTCGCCACCGCCAGCGAGCTCATGGCCGGGCTCGCGGCCGGCTTCACCCGCTTCAAGCTGTTCCCGGCCAACGTCGCCGGCGGCGCAGCGGCGCTGAAGGCCTTCGCCAGTCCGTTCCCTCAGGCGAGGTTCTGCCCGACCGGCGGGATCAGCGCGGCCAACGCCGGCGACTACCTCGCCCAGCCGAACGTCGCCTGCGTCGGCGGCAGCTGGGTCGCCCCGGCCGAGGCGGTGCGGGCCGGCGACTGGGGCCGGATCACCGAGCTCGCCCGGCAGGCCGCGGCCCTTCCGAGGGCCGCCGGATGACGTCGCCGCACGACAATCCGCAGCTGCGCTGGGAGGTCTCGGTCGAGGCCAAGCCCGCCGCGCCCGGCTCGGCCACGGTCTCGGTGGTGGCCCGCAACGCGCTGGCTCCCAACCTTGCCTTCGACATGGTCGTCGACTGGCACCCGGGGGCGGAAGCCGCCGACGTCGAGGGCCGCGCCCTGGTCATCCTGTCGCTGCTGGCCAAGGAACTGGCGGCCGAATGCGAGCGGGTGGCGCAGTCGAGATTCAACGAAGGTTGAGGCTTCGCCACGGGACGCTTGCGCGCGCGGGATCGGATGTTTAGGTTCCGCCGCTCACTCGGCGGGCCGCCCTAGCGACGGCCCCACGCCCGGCTTCGGAGAGGTGGCTGAGTGGTCGAAAGCACCGCACTCGAAATGCGGCGTACGTGCAAGCGTACCGTGGGTTCGAATCCCACCCTCTCCGCCACTACCTTGCGAAATGCAGGGTTTTGTGGCAATATTATTATTATACGCAAAAACAACTAGATAACGGGAAAACCCCCGCGAACTAATCGCTGGGGGCCGTTTCAGCGCGCTGCGCGCGTCGCCGTTGTTTTGTGGGTCATTTCATGGATCACGCAAAAGGAGGACTGACCAATGGGTCAGTTGGAGCGGATAAAACCTGCCTCATTGCCGAGGCTTTTAAAGACCCCGAGCCTTTATACGGACGGCGGCGGGTTAGCATTAAGGGTCAAGGAAACCGGGGCTGCCGCTTGGGTCTATCGCTACATGGAGAACGGTCGGTCTTTCGAGATGGGCCTAGGTGCGCTTTCCGCTGTTAGCATTGCGAAAGCTAGGGAAAAGGCGCGGGCGCTCCGCGCTCAACGCGCAGAGGGGATCGACCCCCTAGGCGACGAGATAGCCGGGGACCGCGTTAGCAGAGCCAGATTAGTATGGCGGCCAAGCTTATTAGCGGGGTTCGGAATGGCTGCAGAAGCAATCACGGTGCGTGCGTCCGGCGATCAGCCGGAGCGGCGTTTCGCTCCTGACAGCGGCCATCTCGCTATAACGGTAAAGCCTTTTCAGCGTAGCTTTGAGACCGATGCCATCTATCCGGTCGAAGGCCATCCATACACCGAAAACCGGGTGATCTATGGCGTGGGAAGGCTCACCTTTAGCGACAAATTCGGATGGGTTAATAAGGCCGATGCGGGCGTTTTCGAGGGACGCGAGTTTCGGGTTTCAATCGTTGATCGAGGCGATGACTCGTCTGCTTACGCGTCGGACGATCTAGCGTTTGGTCTATCTCTGCCCCGCGAACGTTTCGATGCCCTTTGGGAAGCTGCCGCGCGGATGCCATCGGCAGAGCTTCATGTCAGCGGGGACGTAGAAGTTTACCGTCTACAAGATGGCTACGACAGCGTTAGCTACCTTGCCACCGATAAGAGGAACCAACTGGGGCCTGTTTCAATCAAGTTAGTAGAGGGAAGCTTCAACGATACCCCGACCACGGCCCTAACGCCCGCACGGCGCGGCGGAGACGAATTGGCCAAGGGGTTACGAACGATCACCCGTCTTCTATGGGCGATCTTGACGCTGTTGCTGATCGTCGCGCTTAAGAACTAAGGGCTCCGCTGCTCCAGAGTCGCCTAAGGGTGGAAAGCGGGCGTTCATCGACCTCCACCTTACAGACGTTCGCGAACTCCGATTCTGACCGCAGATTTTCAAAGAATGGCGAGCCGATGTACGGCGCAGCACCCGCACGCCTGCAATGGACCGAGCGGGTGCGTTCTACACCTTAAGCCTTTGCCTTCACCGGCAGCCGGAACGGCGCTCCCAACCGGTTGAATGCGTTCATCGCGGCGATCGCGATCGAGAGGTCGACGAAGTCTTTCGGGTCAAAGGCCGCCGCTGCCGCCGCATAGGCTTCATCGGACGCATGGGTTTCGCTGACGTTGGTGACCTCTTCGGCCCAGGCCAAGGCGGCTCGGTATTTGTCGGAGAAGAGATGAGGCACCTCATGCCAGACCGGGACCAACACAACCTTGTCGATCGGCATGGTCTTCAAGAGGTCGCGGGTATGCAGGTCGATGCAGTGGGCGCATCCATTGATCTGTGACACGCGAAGGAAGACGAGGTGGATCAGTTCTTCAGGCAGGTCGGTGCCGTGCGTCACGTAGTGATGAACGCCAAACAGCGCCTTCGCGCCATGGGGCGCGACCTCGTGCCAGGTCAGTCGAGGGATGTTGCTCATTATGTTGCTCCGTCGTTGTGATGCCGATCATCAGCAATCACGGGTCTGACGAGGCGCGCGTCCCGGCTGTGACATGCTGAGAGCAAAAATTTCGCCATGTCACACTGACCGGGGCGATGTCGTCATGACAGCGAAGTTGCCAATGGAGGCCGGCATGTCGCCCGATCAACGGATCGCTGGTTTTGAGCTCGAACGGATGCGTCTGAAGCGGCTCGCCTACCGTATGCTCGGATCGCTGAGCGAGGCCGATGATGTCGTACAGGACGCATGGATCCGCTGGGCAGGAGTGCAAGAGGGCGTCGATGTTCCCGGCGCCTATCTCACTCGCATCGTGACGCGCCTTTGCCTCGACCGCTTGAAGTCGGCTCGGGCCAGACGTGAAACCTACATCGGCCCGTGGCTGCCCGAGCCGATGCTGAACTCAGCTGATCCGTATGATGACATTGCCGACGACGTTACGGTTACGCTGATGCTGGCCATGGAGCGGCTTTCTCCGCTCGAGCGGGCTGCATTCCTTCTGCACGATGTCTTTGACGTGCCGCTCACGGATGTCGCCCTGACGCTTGATCGCGACCCTGCCGCCGTTCGCCAACTTGCTTCGCGAGCGCGTAAGAACGTCAGGAATGAGCGCGTCCGCTACAGGCTCGATGCCTCCGAGGCTGACGGCATCGCCCGTGCCTTTTTCACCGCCGCCCGCGATGGTGACACTACGGCGCTCGCCCACATGCTGGCGGATGACGTCGAAATCCATGCTGACGGCGGCGGCAAGGTGATGGCGTTCCGTAACATCGTGCGCGGGATCACCAATGTGCTGAAGCTGTTCGCCAACGTCAGGCGCAAGAACCTGCCGCCACAGACACTAGTGCAAACAGCACTGATCGACGGGATGCCCGGATATATCAGCTGCTATCCGGACGGCTCCATAGGCACGACCGCGCTAGATGTGGCTGCGGGTCGCATTAATGCGATCTACGTCGTCCGAAATCCCGAGAAACTGGGCCATCTCGCCAAGGAACACTCACTTTAAACGGCGTCATAAGCCGACCTTCCCAATGTCCGAGATGGGTCGGAAGCCGACGTTCGCCCCTCAGACTAATGATGGAAAAGCGCAAGCTCCTGTTTAGCCACTAACCAATCGCTAGCGCGCCGCCGTCGCTCGCCCGCGTAAAGCGTATTTTGGTCGCGAAGCTCATAGGGCTGTCCAGCAGCAGAGTCGGTGAAAAGCAGTCGTCCTCGATGGCGGGTGACGACAATCCAATGTTGGTGAGGAGCTTCGATTCCCAAAATCGCGCATTCGGCATCGCTATCGTCGAAGGCGTCGTTGAAGCGCGCCCAGAAGGCTCGGTTAGTAGCGGGTTGCGTGGTTAGGAAGACCGCAAGGTCACCGAGTCTAACGACAACACATATTTCAGCGACCGCACGTCCTTCGGCCTGCCCTATCTCTATCCGGTCACGCCTGGCTTCGCGCAGTCTATCACCTACCAGAATCCCGAAACCTGGCAGCAATCGACCAATCAGGAACTGCGGATCAGCAACGCGAACCAGGCGTCCCGCTTGAAGTGGACGGTTGGAGCCTACCATTCGCGCGCCGCGCTACGCTCGTCCCTTCCCATCAATTCGCCCCACTACACCCGGCTCTATCAGTTGCGCTTCGGCCGAACGCCCGCCCAGGCGGGTGTGGCTCCGCTGGTCAACGGCGTCAGCCGCTACTACGGCGACGAATGGACGCTCGAGAAGTCGATGGCCATCTTCGGCAGCGTGGACTGGGAGGTTATTGACGATCTGACCCTGACCCTCGGCGGGCGGAAGTCGCGCGACACCCTCGACTTCGACGTCACCGAACGGGGGGTAAACTATGCCGGCGGGATCACCAGGGCCTTCGGCAGCCTGAAGGAGACGCCGTTCGTTCCCAAGATCGCCCTCTCGTGGCAGGCTGACCCCGATTTCCTGGTCTACGCCTCCTATGCGAAGGGGTATCGAACGGGCGGCGTCAACAAGGCCTTGCCGGACGTGTGCCTTCCTGAGGCAGCGTCACTTGGCCTGACGCCCGGCGTCTACAAGTCCGACACCACACACAGCTACGAGATCGGGACGAAGGGGCGTCTGTTCGACCGCCGCCTGCAGTTCGAGGCATCCGCCTTCCGAATCAAGTGGAATGACATCCAGCAACAGATCCGGATGCAGTGCGCGGTAAGCCTGGTGGCGAACACGGTGAGCGCCACTTCGAAGGGCTTCGACCTCAATCTAAACCTGTCGCTGGCCGAGGGGCTCTTGGTCGGCGCTTCCGTGGGCTACACCGACGCCGCATATGACAAGACGGTGCAGTTGCCGGGCGCGACGGCGCCGATCACGGTTGCGGGCCAAACCCTGGGCCAGACGCCCTGGACGGTGAACCTTACGGCGGAATACAGACGCCCGCTGCTCGGCAATGAAGCCTTCGTTCGAGCCCAGTATAACTACCGCAGCGTGAACAAGGGCCTTTATCTGTACGAAGTTCCCACCGCAACGACCTATGATCCCACGCGGGTCGACCCGTCCTCTCCAAGCTCACTGGATCTCCGCGCCGGCATGGAATTCGGCGCGCTGACAATCATGGTCTACGGTGAGAACGTCATGAACAACGTCAAAAATATATCCGGAACGAACCTTACTTCGTCCGCGGCGCTCTATGGACCGGATCCACACTGCGTCCGCGGACCGTGGGCATGCAGTTGATCGCCCGATACTAGAGTTTCTCTGACGAAATGGTTCAGGACAGTTTGCAGTGCATCGCCGCGCTGCGGCTGTCCTGGGTCAGAGCACAATGACAACGCCACAGCCGCAAAGGCGAGCACGGCACAGCGAAAAATAGAAAAAATTCGCGGCGCACTGCGTCGACCGCCATCGGCAGCTGGCAGCCTCTCGACGGCCTTAGGCCTGCATAGGTCTCGGGCGGGCGACACGCGAGCCGGGGTCGGGAAGACCCGTGGTGGATCCGTCAGGCGGCCAGGCGGGCCTGGGCGCGCCAGGATTCCACGCCGCTGGCGATGAACTTCGCGCCCATCACCTCGCCGCCGTGCTGGGCGAGGAAGCGCTTGAGGCCCTCGCGGCGGGTGGCCTCGACCAGGAACATGATGAAGCCGCCGCCGC
Organism: Phenylobacterium sp.; assembly: GCF_044236515.1. Taxonomy (GTDB): domain Bacteria; phylum Pseudomonadota; class Alphaproteobacteria; order Caulobacterales; family Caulobacteraceae; genus Phenylobacterium. The sequence continues at coordinate 5,785 of NZ_JBIIGK010000054.1, read as the reverse complement.
CGGCGCCGGACACCTTGGCGCCCCAGACGCCGTAGCTTTCGGCGGCGCGCATGACCTCGTCGATGGCGCCGGAGCTGATGCGGTCGGCGGTCTTCTTCTTGGCCTCCCAGCCGGCGTCAAGCAGGGCGCCGAAGCTTTGCAGGTCGCCGGCGGCCAGGGCGTCGCGCATCTCGTAGCCGGCGGCCTTGAGGGCATGAAGGCCGTCGAGGGAGCGGGCGTCGTGACGGCGCATGTTGCTGGCCTGCTGCTCGATGATCGTCGCCGACTCCCGCGAGACACCCGTGAAGTAGAGAACGAGGCTGGCCTCAAGCTCGCGCAGGACGTCGGGGGCGACCTCGACCGGCTCGATCACCACGCTGTCGTCGGTCAGGAACTGCATGAAGTTGAAGCCGCCGAAGGCCGCCGCGTACTGGTCCTGGCGGCCGCCGGCGAGGCCCAGATCGACGCGCTCGATCTCGAAGGCAAGGCGGGCAAGCCGGGCCGGCGACAGGGTGACGTCGGCCAGTTCGGCGAAGGCGCGGACCATGGCGACGACCAGCGCCGAGGAGGTGCCGAGGCCGGAGCCCGGCGGGCAGTCGGCGTAGCTGGTCAGGGTCACGGCCTGGGGCCGGCCGCCGAAGAACTCACGGATGCAGCGATTGTAGACGCCCTTCAGCAGGCGCAGGGGCTCGACGGTCGGCAGCTCGGCCTCGGCCGTGCCGCACCAGGTTTCCTGGCGGTCCTCGGCGGACAGCTCGACCTGGCCGTCGGCGCGGGTCTCGAGTGTAACGTGGGCGAAGAGGTCGATGGTCGCGTTGAAGCTGACGCCGCCGAACTCGTCGCAGTAGGGCGAGACGTCGGTCCCGCCGCCGGCGAAGCCGAGGCGCAGGGGCGCGCGGGCGCGGATGCGGCGGAGGATCATTTGCCGACCCCGTGCGGCAGCTTTTCGGCGCCGTGGGTGGGGGCGCGGCCCAGGAAGCGCAGGCCGAAGATCTGGATAGTGACGACGGCGACGAGCGTCAGCGCCAGCAGGGTCTGAGATGCGCCGAGAGCCAAGGCGGCGGCGCCGGCGGCAGCGAACATCAGGGTGCCGATCGCGGCGGTCGCGGCGACGGCGGTGACCGATGCGCCGGCCCGTTGCAGCATGTGGTGGAAATGCTGGGTGTCGGCGGCGAAGGGCGAGCGGCCGGCGATCACCCGGCGGGTCATCACCGCCACACAGTCGACCAGCACCGGGCCGATCAAATAGGGCGCGAGGATCGGGGCCACATTCGAGCCGGGCGTCTGGGTCAGGCGGATCACCGCCCAGGCCAGGATGAAGCCCAGCAGCTCGCTGCCGCCGTTGCCGAGGAAGGCCCGGGCGCGGGGCTGCCAGGGGAACCGCAGGTTCAGGACCAGGAAGCCGGCGACGCCGGCGGCGATGATCGCCAGCAGGAGCGCCAGATCGCCCTGCCCCGCGACGGCGGCGGCGGTGGCGATGGCGGCCAGGCTGGCCAGGGCGACGCCGCCGGCCAGGCCGTCGGAGCCGTCGATCATGTTGAGGGCGTTGATCGCGCCGAGCGCCATGAAGATGGTCACCGGGATCGCCAACGGGCCGAGCAACACCGGGCCGGCGCCGAACAGGTCGCCCAGCGAGCGGATGACCAGGCCATCGAGGAAGATCATCGGCAGCACCGCGACCGCCTGCCCCGCGAACCGCACCGACCAGTGCAGGTCGCGGCGGTCGTCGGCGACGCCGAGGGCGAGGATCAGGGCGAAGCTGATCAGCGCGCCGGGTGGCGGCGGCGGCGCAAGGCCGATCACCCAGGCGACGACCGCGCCGATCGACAGGGCGACCCCGCCGATCACCGGCGTCGGCGCGGCGTGCAGCTTGCGAGCGAGATGCGGATGGTCCAGCAGGCCGAGAGACCCCGCCCACGCGGACAGCGCCCGAGTCGCGATCCACGCGATCCCGCCGGCGACGGCCACTGCGAGCATGGGGGAGATGTCGGACATCGCCTCGGCTTCTGGACGAGGGGCCCACCCGATGCGGCGCCCCAACTGAGGCTCCTCATATGTGGGCGATCCGACAGAGCGTGAATACTGTACTTACCCGTAATGGGGACCTGCTTATTGCAGTGCAGCAACCAATAATTGTCGAACTTTTCTAAGACTCGACCAGCGGTCGAGTAGGGCGCCCAAATGCGTGTGGCGCTCGCCTTTTGGCTGCGAAATGGCAGGACAATGCGCCGCACGTCCAGGTGGTGGCGGTGAGCGCTGCAGCCCCCCAGAGGCCGAACAGCGGTACGACGGTCAGGCAGCCGACGGCCATGAGGGCCGCCTGAACGATGGCGATGTCGCGCAGCTCGCGCTCGCCGCCGCCCATCGCCAGCAGGGTGTCACGGCCTGGAGCCAGGACGAACGGCAGCTGGCCCAGCGCCATCAGGGTGACGACCCCGGCCGCGCCGGACGTGGTCACGCCCAACCGGTCCATCAGGAGCGGCGAGCCGACGGCCAGAAGCGCGACGGCCGGGATCCCGCAGGCCAGGGCGACGACCCCGAGCCGGCGCACGACGCGGCGCAGCTCCTCCGCATCCTCGCGGCGCAGGCTGGCGCCCATGCGGGCCGCCGACATGGCGCTGAGGCTAACCACCAGGGTGAGGACCAGCATGGACAGGCGGCTGGCGAGGCTGAAGGCGCCGACCTCCGCCGCCGCGGCGACGCGGGCCAGGGCGAGGACCGGCGCGGTTATGATCGCCGCCTGGATAAGCTCGACCCAGAAGAAGGTTCGAAGGCCCGACCCTAGACCCGGCAGCCGGTCGGCGCGGGTCGGCGTCGCCGGCCGGGGCGCGCGGGCCCAGGCCTGAGCGATCACCGCCATGGCCGCGAAGGCGCAGACGACGTAGGCCAGAGCGAAGCCGAGGAAGGCGCCCGGCGACGACCTCGCCCCGAGGGCCAGCACGGCGAGCGCCGCGACCGGCGGCAGGGCGTTCATCAGCAGCTGGGCGGCGCCGCCCCGGCCGAGGCCGATGAGGATGTAGCCGGCGGTGTAGGCCATCGCCTGGGCGGGCAGCGCCAGAACCAGCAGGCGGACGAGGGGCGTCATCGGCGGCTGACGCAGCAGGTGCACAGCGATTGGCTCGGCGGCCAGCCAGAGGACGAGGCCGGCGCCGGCCGATGTCAGCAGGTTGAGGCCAAGGCCCGCCAGGATGGTGTCGCGCGCCTCGCGGACCTGGCCGCTGGCGAGATAGGCGGCGGTGTTGCGCGACAGCACCCGCTCGGTGCCGAGCCGGGTGACCGTGCCGCCGATGTGCAGCACGCTGAGCGCCAGGAAGAACAGGCCGGACGGCGATTCCCCCAGCCAGGCGACCGCCAGGGTGTAGAGGCCGAGCTTCCCGGCCGCCTCCAACCCACGAGCGGCGAGGCCGACGCCGAACGGCAGCGCCGCGCGCGCGCCAGGAAAGATCCGTCCCGCCAAGTTTCGGCCGCGAAGCAAATCCACACCATTCCCCGACATCGAGCTTGCGCGAGCGAGCTCAACCTTAAGATTGCAAGTGCGCCGGCAAGTCAAACCGTCGGCGCCGCATGAGGTCGCATAGTAGTTCCACGATATTTCTTTCTTAAGGGGGCCCGCCTATTTCCGGCTCACGGAGCCCCTTCGGGAGCGCGCCGCAGGCCTAACTTCCCGGTTCCGGAGACCTCCCTGGTATGAGCGTGCCCGGCGATACGAAATCGCCCCAGCTTCTCGCGCCCCTGAAGGTGCGCGACATGCTGGAGCACGCGTTCCTGAACGCCCGGCTGATCCGCAACTGCGTGATCGCCGGCCTATTGGTCGGGCTGCTGGCGGCGATCATCGTCCGCGGCGACCAGATCTCCCAGACCCTGGTGCTGGTCCAGAACGGGCCGGAGGATCCGCCTGAAAGCGTCGGCGCGGTGTTCGCGATGACGGCCGTGCCGCGCGCCGTGCAAGCCGACGCGGCGATCCTGGAGAGCGAGCCGGTGCTGCGTGGCGCAGCGCGGCGGCTGGGGCCGGCGGCGGTCGGCGTGAAGCCGGCGTTCGGGGGCCTGCTGGGCAAGGGCGAGGCGACCCAGGTCGAACGCGCCGCCAAGAAGATTCGCAAGGCCCTGCGCGTCGACACCGATCCCGGCTCCAGCCTGATCAAGGTCACCTACGCCCATCCGGACGGCGCGACCGCGCTGAAGGTCATGCAGGCGGTGCTCGATTCCTACATGGCCCAGCGGCGGGCGGTCTACACGGGGGCGGCGACCGAGGTGCAGCGGGCCGAGCTGAACCGCTACGGCAGTCAGCTGGCCGACCTCGACGCGAGGATCAAGGGCGCGCAGCAGCGCTTCGGCGTGCTCAACATCGCGCAGGAAGTTCAGCTGGTCGGGGCGCGCCAGGACAGCATCGCCCAGCGGATCAGCCAGGTCCGCGAGCGGGCCCGCGCCGTCGACGGCGAGCTCGCGACCGCCAATGCCCGCCTGAACCGGACCCCCGACCAGGTGTTCGACAGCCGCGAGGTGACCAACGGCACGCCGAATGACGACGCGCGCAACCTGCTGTCACGGCTGCGCCAGGAGCGCGCCCACCTGGTCGAGCAGTACCAGCCCGACTATCCGGGCATCAAAGAGATCGACGCGCGCATCGCCATCGCCGAGCGCCAGGTGGCGGACAACCGCCGTGACCAGGTCTTCACCGAAAAGCGGGTCCGCAATCCCGACTTCGACACTCTGAAGACGCGCATCTCCAGCCTGTCGCTGGAGCGGGCCGGCGTCTATCGCCAGCTACAGGAGCTTGGAGTCCAGCAGACCGAGATGCAGTCGCGGGTCGAGGCGTTGCGCCAGGGGGCCGAGGAGCTGGCCGACCTGCAACGCCGGCGCGACGCGCTGGAGGCCGTCTATCGGACCCTGTCGCTGCAGCAAGCCGGCTCGCGCCTGCGCGACAACACCGTGCTCGATCCGCAGGCCGCCGTGCGCGTGGTGCAGCCGCCGAACCTGCGCCCGGCCAGCAACGCCATCCCGCTGCTGCTGCTGCTATCCGGCCCGCTGGTCGGCCTGGCGGCGGCCGGGGCGATCATGGGCGTTCGCGCGATCGTCCGGCAGACCTTCCTGACGCCCACCGAGGTCGAGCGCCTGGCCGACGTGCCGGTGGTCAGCACCCTGCCGGCCGGCCCGAACGACGAGCTGCCGCAGGATTCGACGGCGATCAGCCAACTGGCGACCTTCATCCTGGACGTCGGGGCTGCGGAGCGGCCGCTGAACGTCGTGCAGCTGGCCAGCGCCGGCGAGGGCCAGGACAACGGCCCGGTATCGCTGTTGCTGGCCCGCGAGTTCGTCAACGGGTTCGGCCGCAAGACCCTGCTGATCGACACCAACGGCGAGCTCTACGAGGAGCTGTCTCACCTCGCCCAGAGCGAGGGCGTCCTGGCCGTCGACGGCGTCGACCTGCGCCTGATCCGCACCCGCTGGGACGGCCTGTGGGCGGTGTCGCAGCCGGCGAACCAGGAATCCCCCTTCACCAGCGCCCGCCTGCCGATGAGCCGGGCGGCGCACATCCTTGGCGAACTGCGCCGCCGCTTCCAGCAGGTGATCGTCGTCGCGCCGCAGGAGTTCGGCGGATACGCGGCCCGACGGCTCTATCCGCTGGCCGACGCCCACCTGCTGACCGTCCGCGCCGAGCGGACGCGGGCCCCGGCCCTACGCGCCCTGCGCGAGGCGGTGCTCAGCGGCGGCGGCGACATCCTGGGCGCGGTGTTCACCCGCCGGCGGTTCTACATTCCGGAGCGTGTGTACCGATGGGCCTTCGGCTGATCCCCCTTGCGGCGCT
>NZ_JBIIGK010000055.1:0-18119 GCF_044236515.1 Phenylobacterium sp. | reverse complement strand
TCAAGACCCACAAAGGGAACCGGGGATGACCACCTACTCGCGCCGCGTCGCTGTCCACACCGCTCTTCTGGCGACGCTGCTCTGCGGGGCCGCGACGGCCGCGCTCGCCCAGCCGGCTCAGAACGCTGAGTTCGCCGCCGTCGACGCCGCCGATGAGGCCGACGCCCAGGCCGGCGCCACCGTCGGCGAAGTCACCGTCACGGCGCGTCGCCGCGAAGAGACCGTCCAGGACGTGCCGCTGGCCGTCTCCGTGGTCGCCGGCGACAAGATCGACTCGACGGGCGCGTTCAACGTCGGCCGCCTCCAGCAGCTGACCCCGACGCTTCAGTATTATTCGTCGAACCCGCGCAACACGGCGGTGAATATCCGCGGCCTCGGCGTGCCGTTCGGCCTGACCAGCGACGGCTTCGAGCAAGGCGTCGGCTTCTACGTCGACGACGTCTATCACGCGCGTGTGGCCACCGCGACGTTCGACTTCCTCGACGTCTCGCGCATCGAAGTGCTGCGCGGCCCGCAGGGCACGCTGTACGGCAAGAACACCACCGCCGGCGCCGTCAACATCACCACCAACCAGCCGACCTTCGACTTCGAGGCCCGGGCGGAAATCTCCGTCGGCAACCTCGCCTTCAAGCAGGCCAAGGCGGTGGTTTCGGGCCCGGTCTCGGAAAACGTCGCGGCGCGCTTCGCCCTGTCCTCCACCACCCGTCGCGGCACGATCTACAACGTGACCAGCGGCCAGCACGTGAACGGCCAGGACAACCTCGGCGTCCGCGGCCAGATCCTCTATCGCCCGAACGATCGCCTGGCGGTCACCTTCGCCGGTGACTACTCCAAGCAGGACGCCGAATGCTGCGCCCAGATCTTCGTGCGCACCGGCGCCACCCAGCGTCCGCTGAACCGCCAGTACGCCGCGCTCGCCGCCGCCCAGGGTTACGTCGTCGCCAGCACCAACCCCTTCGACCGGGTGACGGACGTCGACGCCAACCTGAACGCCGGCAACAAGATCGGCGGCCTGTCGGCCCGCGCGGTCTGGGACGTCGGCCCGGGCACCCTGACCTCGGTCACGGCCTGGCGCTTCTGGGACTGGAAGCCGGAGAACGACCGCGACTTCCTCGGCCTGTCGATCGTCTCCAAGTCGCAGAACCCGTCGCAGCAGGACCAGTACTCGCAGGAACTGCGCTACGCCTTCGGCACCGACCGCACCGACACCGTGCTCGGCGCCTTCGCCTTCTATCAGCGCATCGACACCCAGGGCACCGAACAGCAGGGCCCGGCTTCCAGCCGCTGGAACATCACCCCCAGCAACCCCCTGTCGAACGACCCCTCGGTCCTCAACGGCCTGACGGCGCGCAACACCCAGTGGCTGAAGAACACCAGCTTCGCCCTGTTCGGCCAGACGAGCTGGAAGGTGACCGACGCCTTTACCCTGCAGCCCGGCGTGCGCCTGAACTACGACAAGAAGGAAGGCTACTATCAGCGCCTGGTGTTCGACGGCGCCGGCGCGCCGGTCCTGTTCGGCCAGACGGGGGCCGTCCGCGCCGCCCAGCTCGCCGTCTTCACCCCGCAGCTGTCGACGCCGGAGTTCAGCGACTGGAACTTCAGCTACGACCTGACCGCCAGCTACGAGGTCACGCCGGACGTCCTGGCCTATGCGACCTACGCCAAGAGCTTCAAGACCGGCGGCATCAACCAGAACGGCCTGCCGACCGACGCCGCCGGCAACCCGATCCTGGCCGCCGGCTCGATCAAGCCTGAGGACGTCAACCACTTTGAGGCCGGCCTGAAGACCCAGTTCTGGGAGCGTCGCGCCACCCTCAACATCTCGGCCTTCCGCACCGACATCGAGGACTATCAGGCGACCGTCACCAACGGTCAGCTGGGCGTGCTGCGCGGCTACCTCGCCAACGCCGGCAAGGTCCGCAGCCAGGGTGTCGAGTTCGACTTCTCGGTCCGTCCGAACGAGCGCCTGACCGCCTACGCCAACGGCGCCTACACCGACGCCAAGTACGTCAAGTTCGTCGACGCCCCGTGCCCGCCGGAACTCGCGGGCGGCACGACGGTCGCCGCCGGCCAGACCCCCAGCGCCCCGGGCACGCCCGGCGGCCTGAGCCCGGCCAACTGCGACATTTCGGGCCAACGTCTGCCGGGCGTCTCCAAGTGGAGCTTCTCGGTCGGGGCCGAAGGCAACGTCCCGGGCGCGTTCCTGGGCCAGGAAGGCGAGTTCTACCTCGGCTACGACGCCAGCTATCGGTCGAAGTTCTCGTCCAACCCGTCGCCCTCGGCCTACACCTGGGTCGACGGCTACACCCTGCACAACTTCCGCGCCGGTTTCCGGACTCAGGAAGGGATCAACGTCTTCGGTTGGGTGCGGAACGCCTTCGATGAAGACTACTTCGAGCTGCTGGCCGTCGGCCCCGGCAACACCGGCCTGATCGCCGGCCAGCCGGGCGACCCGCGCACCTACGGCGTTACGCTGAAGGCCGCGTTCTAAGCACGCACGCCGACAGCTGACCGGCCCGACTGCGGGTCGGACTCAAAGGGCGCCCGCACTCCCCTGCGGGCGCCCGATGTCGTTCTGGGTCGGGGCTGCGACGTTTCCGACCATCAAATGATCTGTCCGTAAGCGGAGGGACTGTATTCGTTTCGTCACAAACGCTGGCTATAGGCGCCGCATCATCAGCAGACGGAACAAAACATGCAGCCTTCGCACAGCGCCGCGATCGCTTGCCTCGCCCTGAGCCTCGTTCCGTCCGCGGCCGGCGCCCAGGCGATGTCCACTGGCGGTGCGCCGCCGGCCCCGATCAGCCAGGAGCAGTTCCTGTCGCTGATGGGCCGTCTCGACGCCCTCGAAAAACGCAACACCGAGCTCCAGGGCGAGATCCAGGCCTTGAAGTCCGCCCAGCCCAAGCCGCCCGGCCCGATGGACGCCAAGGCGACGTTCAACGGCGGCCGGCCGCAGCTGGCCAACGCCGAACGCACCTTCACCTACCAGCCGCGCGTCCAGGTGCAGCTCGACGCCGCGAAATATGTGCAGGACACGCCCCGCCCGCTGGCCAGCGACTTCCGCCGCGGCTCCTACGGCGACGCCGGTGAGGCCGAGCACGCCCGCGACATGTCCGACGGGATGAACTTCCGACGCGTGCGCCTCGGGGCCGAGGGCAGGTTCTGGACCGACTGGGCTTACAATCTGCAGCTGGAGTTCGGCGGCTCGGGCGCGGAAGAATCGGGCCGGATCGTCAACGCCAACATCAGCTACACGGCCATCGAAGACCTCGAACTGCAGATCGGCGCCTTCGCCCCGACCACCAGCTTCAACGACGCCACCTCCGGCGCGGCGGTGCTGTTCGCCGAGCGGCCGGCTCCGGCCGAGATCGTCCGCGGCTTCACCGGCGCCGACGGCCGCGTCGGCGCTTCGGCGCTTTATTCGGGCAAGCGGTGGAACGTCTACGCGGCGGTCACCGGCAACCTCGTCCAGACCGCGACCTTCGACGATCAGCTCGGGGTCATCGGCCGCGCCTCGTTCACGCCGTTCCAGACCAAGGACAGCCTCGTCCACGTCGGCGTCAACACCAACATCGTGCTCGATCCGGCCGCCCAGAGCGTCCACCTGAACGGCGCCGACGCCGTCACGCCCCTGCGGATCCGCGAGCGGCCGGAGATGCGCGTCGACGGGACCCGCCTGATCGACACCGGCGTCATCGACACCAAGCAGCTGTCCATGTACGGCGCGGAGATCGGCTGGCGGCACAAGGCGCTGTCGCTCGCCGCCGAGTATTTCCTGTTCGAACTCGATCGCCGCGACGCGCTGCACGACCCCAGCTTCAGCGGTTGGTACGTCGAAGGCGCCTTCACCCTCACCGGCCAGCCGCGCCGCTACGACAACGGCGAGGGCGCCTTCAACCAGCCCCGCGTCCAGCAGCCCTTCGACCTCAAGCGCCACCACCTCGGCGTCTGGGAAGTGGCCGCCCGCTGGTCCGACACCGACCTCAACTACCGGCTGGGGCAGGGGACGGCGCTCGGCGCCATTCACGGCGGGGTGCAGCACATCCTCAGCCTCGGGCTCAACTGGTATCCGAACGACAACGTCCGCTTCATGGCCGCCTGGCAGCACGTCGACGTCGACCGGATCTCGCCCGGCGGCAATGTCTTCGGCGCGGCCCCGACGCCGCCCGCCGGGGCCCAGATCGGCCAGGAGCTCGACATCTGGTCCCTACGGACCCAGTACAACTTCTAGCCTACTGGATGATCCAGTCGCCGGCGCCCAGTTCGCCAGGCGCCACCCCGGTCAGGGTCGTCACGGTGACCGGCCACTCGCCGTTCGCCTGCGGCCCGTCGAGGTCGACCAGCACCCGCGTGCCGCCGGCCCCGTCGCTCTCCAGGATCAGCCAGCGGTCGGCCAAGGGCGTCGTGCCGGAATAGGCCGTCTGGTCGAAGATCCCGCGCAGGTCGATCTTGTCGGTCCCGGGCGCGAAGTCCTTGATCACGCCGGCGTTCCACGGCGTCTTGGCGAAGACGAACCGGTCCGCGCCGCCGCCGCCGGTCAGCTGGTCCGGGCCCTGGCCCGTGTTCAGAGTGTCGGCGCCGGCCCCGCCGACCAGGGTGTCGCCATACTTGGCCGAGGTCAGCACCTGGCCATCGCCGCTCGGCGGAGGCGGCTCGGTGGTGCTGTCGTCGTTGGTGATCGTCCCGGTCGCGGACTTCGTGCCCAGCGTCGTTCCCGACGACGGGCTCGACAAGGTGACGGTGAAGGTCTCGTTCGGCTCCACCGCCCCGTCCCCTCCAACCTTGACCAGGAGGGTCTTGGTCGTCTCGCCGGCCGCGAAGGTGATCGTTCCCGCAGGCAGGGTCCCGCCGGCGAAGTCGGCGCCGTTGGCCGGGTTGGAGCCTGAGCCGGCGGTGGTCCAGCTGACCGTGGACGTGCCCGTGGTGGCGCCCGTCCGGGTCAGTGTGAAGGCGAAGTCGGTGGTCGTGCCCGCCGCGCCCTCGGCACGGGTCACCGAGGTGGTGGTCAGCGACACCTGCGCGCCGGTCGAGGTCGGCGGCGGCTCGCTGGTTCCGCCGCCGCCGGACAGCTGCGCCCAGGTCAGGCCGCTCGGCGAGACTTTCTCCAGCGTGGTCACGAGGAACGGCCAGTCGCCGCTGTTCGGCGCGTCCTTGTCGAAATAGACCTGGGTGCCGCCGGCCCCGTCGCTGTCGAGCCGCATGCGCCCGTCGGCGATCGGATTCGTGCCGCTGTAGCCGCTGGCTTGGAAGATCGCCGACAGGTCCAGCCGGTCCGTGCCGACCGTGAAGTCGGTGATCCTGCCTGCGTTCCACGGCAGGGCCTTGTAGACGAAGGCGTCGGCTCCGCCGCCGCCGGTCAGCACGTCGGCGCCCTGGCTGGCGTTGATCGTGTCGTTGCCGCTCCCGCCGACGACCGTCGAGCCCGGCCCGGGTGAGTTGTAGACCTGGCCGCCGCCGGTCGGCGGCGGGGACGAGCCGTCGTCGTTGGTGATCGTGCCGGTTGCGCTCGCCGTGCCGAGGGTCGCGCCCGACGACGGCGAGCTGAGGGTGAGGGTGAAGGTCTCGGCCGTCTCGACCGTGGTGTCGCCGGCGACATTGACGGTGATCGTCTTGCTGGTCTCGCCGGCCGCGAAGCTCACCGTGCCGGACGGCAGGGTCCCGCCCGCGAAGTCGGCGCCGCTAGCCGGGTTCGACCCGGAGCCCGACACCGACCAACTGGCGCTGGCCGTGCCCGTGGTCGACCCGCCGCGCGTCACCGTGAAGCTGAACGCCGTCGAGCCGGAATTGCCCTCCGCCAGGCTCAGCGTGGTGGTTGTCAGGCTGATCTGCGCGCCGGTCGAGGTCGGCGGCGGCTCGCTGGTTCCGCCGCCGCCGGACAGCTGCGCCCAGGTCAGGCCGCTCGGCGAGACTTTCTCCAGCGTGGTCACGAGGAACGGCCAGTCGCCGCTGTTCGGCGCGTCCTTGTCGAAATAGACCTGGGTGCCGCCGGCCCCGTCGCTGTCGAGCCGCATGCGCCCGTCGGCGATCGGATTCGTGCCGCTGTAGCCGCTGGCTTGGAAGATCGCCGACAGGTCCAGCCGGTCCGTGCCGACCGTGAAGTCGGTGATCCTGCCTGCGTTCCACGGCAGGGCCTTGTAGACGAAGGCGTCGGCTCCGCCGCCGCCGGTCAGCACGTCGGCGCCCTGGCTGGCGTTGATCGTGTCGTTGCCGCTCCCGCCGACGACCGTCGAGCCCGGCCCGGGTGAGTTGTAGACCTGGCCGCCGCCGGTCGGCGGCGGTTGCGATCCGCCGTCGTCGTTGGTGATCGTGCCGGTCGCCGTGGCCGCCCCGAGCGTTGCGCCGTTCGCGCCGGAGAGCGTGACGGTGAAGGTTTCCGACGGCTCGCTGGTCGTATCGCCGACGACATTGACGGTGATCGTCTTGCTGGTTTCACCCGCCGCGAAGGTGATCGCGCCGGCCGGCAGGGCGCCGCCCTGGAAGTCGGCCGCCGCCGCCGGGTTGGTCCCCGAGCCGCTGACCGTCCAGTTGACCGTCGACGACGCCGTGGTCGGGCCGGTCCGGGTCACCGTGTAGCTGAACGCCGTCACGCCGGAATTGCCTTCCGCCAGGGTGACCGAGCTGGTCCCGAAGGCGATCTGCGGCTGGGACGGGGCTGTCCCGCCGGTGTCGTCGTTGGTGATGAAGCCGGTCGCCGTCGCCTGACCGAGCTTGGCGCCGACAGGATTGACCAGGGTGACCAGGAACTCCTCATTGGCCTCCTGATACGCATCGCCCTGCACCCAGACCTGAACGTAGGCGGTGGTCTGGTTGATCTCGAAGGTCGCGGTGCCGGACGGCAGGACATTGCCCTGGAAGTCGGAGGCGTTGGCCGGGTTCGCGCCCTGGCCGCGCACCTGCCAGCCGACCGTCACCTTCTCGCTCTGGTCCCAGTCGCGGACGAGGGTGAAGGTGTAAAGCGTCGCGCCCGTATTCCCCTCGGCGTGGGTCACCCCGGCCATCGGGCCGATCGAGACCACCGCGTCGATGCCGCGCGGCGGGTCGGCCACATCGTAAAGCTGCTGCTTGCCGCCGGCTGCGGCGGCGATCACGTCGCCGTCGGCGGTAACGCCGGTGAAGTCGCCGGTGACCTCGCGCGTCGGCCCGTACCAGCCCTTGGCTCCATAGGCGAAGCCGTCGTAGGCGCGCCCATAGACCTTGCCGTCCAGTCCGTCCCAGGACGCGGCGAAGCCGCCGTTGGCCAGGGCGACGATGTCGATGTCGCCGCTGGAGGTCCCCAGCTCGTGCCGGGTTAGGGTCTGCTTCTCCGGGTCGAAGATCATCACCCAGGCTTCGCCGGTCTTCATGTAGGCCAACGCCACCTTGCCGTCGGTCAACCAGGTGCCCGAGCCCGTGAACACCCGCGAATCGCCGGCCATCAACGCCGTCGCCTTGCCGATGACGCCGCCTTGCGAGACTGCGCCGAACACCGCGCCGGCGTCTTCCCAGATCACAAAGGCCTGGCCGCTCGGGCCGCTGGCCGGCTTGGCGTCATAGACGGCGATGGTGGCGCTGGTCACGGGCTGGCCGGAGCCCTCGAACACCGCCGGCTTGGCCGCCGCGCCGCTGGTCAGGCCGCCGTCGGCCTTCAGGGTGCCGACCGGCGTTTCGGGCGTGCCGTGCTCCGTCACCGTGGAGCCGTCCGCCAGCTCGTAGGCGCGGACCCAGTCGACCTTCATCTCGGCCGGATACTGCCGCTCGTTCGGCTCGCCGCCCCAACCGCCGACCGCCAGGTTGACGATCAGGGCCATCGGCTCGGTCCAGTTCTGCGGCGTCGCCGACTGCATCACCGCGACCCCGTCGAAGTAGAAGGTCACCGTGCTTGGCGTCCACAGCATGCCGTAGGTGTGCATGCCGCTCGGATCGACCTTGTAGCCGTTGTCGTAGAGGTTCTCCGACCCGCCCCAGGCGCGCCGGTAGTCGACGTTGGGCGTCGCGGCCAGCCCCTCCATGATGTCGGCCTCGACCTGGGCGACATAGGGGTAGGGAATCATCCAGAACGCCGGCCACGCGCCCAGGGCCTCCGGCAACTCGGCCCGCATCTCGAAGTAGCCGTACTTCTGCTCGAAGATACCGTAGGTGTTGAGCATCCCGGACGAGTACTCGCGGCCCCAGGCGGCGTCCCGGTCCTCCTGCGCCAGTCGCTCGGCCCGGATGGTGAGCTGGCCGCCGGAAACCGACAGCGAATCGTAGTGGTCGAACGCCCGCTCGCCCTGGCCGTAGAAGGCGTCGGTTGTATAGACCTGCCGCTCGCCGTTGGACGTCAGGGTGTAGGCCCACTCGTCCATCAGGTTGCCGCCGAAGTCGGAGCGCCACTGGCCGGTCCCCAACGAATGGTCATAGGTCTGCAGGCTGTCGAACTCGTCGTGGAACGTCAGGTCGCCGAGCAGCGACTTGTCGAGCGGCAGCAGGAACTGGCGGTCCTGGAAGCTGGCCAGCGTCTCGTCCCGGAATGTCAGGGTTTCGGTGTCGCTGAGCTTGAGCACGACATCGGCGCCGCGCTGGGTCATCGCCCCGCGGATCTCGGCGGCGGTGTCGAGGCCATAGCCCCACAGCTGCAGCTGGCTGTTGCCGTTCCAGTTGTAGATGACGTCGGAACCTTCGCCGGCGCGGACCATGAAGGTCGTCTTCTGGATGGCCCCGCCAACCAGCACGTCGTCGCCGGCGCCGCCCCAGATGAAATGGGTGCTGTCGTCGACGATGATCAGGTTGCCGAGCGCGTTGCCGATCGCATAGTTCAGGTTGCCATTGACCTGCAGGTTCTCCACGTTCGCGGCCGCTTTCAGCGAGGTCCAGCCGATCATGGTGTCGGTGCCGCCGCCGGCCTGCTCGATGACCTTGTCCTTAGGGTCGGTGATCCAGTGACGGTTGTCGGAGCTGTTGCCGATCAGGGTGTCGCCGCCGCCTTCGCCGGACAGCGAGGAATGGCCGGCCGGGGCCGTGATCGTCTCGCCGCCCGCGCTCGTGCCTGCGACCCGCGCCTGTTCGGCCGCGCTTTCCGGCATCGCGACGCCGCGCGAGTTGTAGTAGGTCATCTGCTAGCTCCACTGATCCGGGAGGCAAGAACTCAAAACCATCGCTTGAGTTCAAAACAGCGAAGCTAGGCGGCGTTCACATTATCGATGGGGCTGGGGCAGTAGAGTCCGTCGATAAATCTACGTTGTATTCTTGTGTTGCGGGCGGGAACTTTCTCTGAGGTCCGCCGGTTGTCTCGCCCCTTCCGCCGGGACTGAGCGTCCGCGCGCCCTGGCGGAATCCTTTCGCGACCTGGTGCGTTGCCCACGCCAAGGAGGCCGCATGACCATCCAGATCCAGCGCAATTTCTCGGTTCACGGCGTCGACGAAGCGCCGTCCCGCGGCTGTCTCGTCGAAGGCTTGACCTTCGAGGACGCCGCCCTGCATTTCCTCAGCGACCGTCACCTCGACGACGGTGGCGACGTCGCCCTCATCGTCGAGGACTGTGAGACCGGCGAGCGACAGTGCTTTCGTATCGATCTCGCCACCGGGGAGACCGCGCCCTGCGAGTAACGCCGCCCACCCATATCCACAGACGAAGAAGAGGGGGCGGGCGAAGTCTTGACCCGTCGAACCCCCTCGGTCGCGTCGCGAGGGCTCCTCCTTAAGGGAGAGCGTCCTCTCTCACAGGACCCCGAGCATTTCCGCCACCAACGGATGGCGCACGATGTCGCGCTCGGCCAGCCGCACCACCGAGATGTTGCCCACCTCCTCGAGCCGGGCGGCGACGGGCGCGAGGCCCGACAGCTCCGGCAGCAGGTCCGACTGGTTCGGATCGCCCGTCACCACCATGGTCGAGTGCCAGCCCAGCCGCGTCAGCAGCATCTTCAGCTGCACATAGGTGCAGTTCTGCGCCTCGTCGATGACCACGAAGGCGTTGTTCAGGGTCCGGCCGCGCATGAAGCCGACCGGTGCGATTTCGATGGCGCCCTCGGCCATCAGCGCGCGCACCCGCTTCATCGACAACCGGTCGGACAGGGCGTCGTAGAGCGGCCGCAGATAAGGGGCGAGCTTGTCCTCGGCGTCGCCCGGCAGGAAGCCGATGCTCTCGCCGGCCTCGACCGCCGGCCGCGACAGCACGATCCGCCCGACCCGGCCGCTTTCCAGCGCCTCGACCGCCTTGGCGATCGCTAGGTACGTCTTCCCGGTCCCCGCGGGGCCCAGCGCCAGCACCAGGTTCTTGTCGTCGATCGCCTTGATCAGCTCCTGTTGGCCCGGCGACTTGGCTTTGATGGTCTTCAGGTAGCCCTGGTCGCGATCCTCGTTGGCGTGACCGCCGAGCGGCGACCAGCCCCCACGGTCATGCCCCCGATCGAGCGGAAGCCGGCGCACCTTGTCGTCGCCGAACTCGCCCCCGTGGAGCTGGCCGTCGAACGCGCCTTCACGCAGCTGTCGCTTCAGGGCTCGCTTGCTCATCAAAGCCTCCAATCAGGCATGAAAAAAGGGCGACCCGGATGGGAGCGCCCTTGGACGGTTTCGAAATGGAACTTCGCAGCTTGCGGACGGCGGCGACGGCGGGGTGCGGCCCCCGGCGGGCCGCCTTCCGACTCGGATCCCGGCGGTTCGCGCCGGAAAAGGGAACAACTCGACGCCATCAACTCCGTCCAGCGCGAGGCGCGAACCGATATCCGGTCCGTGGCGATCGCTGGGCTGTCGCCCCTCGAATCGCCTGACTAGAATGAGGCTAACTTGGTTTCCCGAGTCTTAAACCGGCCAACGCGCAAAGAATCTAGGAGCTGAAGTGGGCGTCTACAACTTGGGATTGGTGACACCTTCATTACCGTTCGATGACGAATACTGGATAGCGCCGACCGCTGCCGTGATCGGACAGGTTGTCCTGGAGAAGAACGCGTCGGTCTGGTGGGGTGCGACCATTCGTGGCGACACCGACCGGATTACTCTTGGCGAAGGCTCCAACATCCAGGACGGCAGCGTCGTGCACGCCGACGCCGGCCTGCCGACGACGATCGGCAGGGGCGTCACGGTCGGGCACATGGTCATGCTTCACGGTTGCACCATCGGCGACAACAGCCTGATCGGCATCGGGGCCATCGTGCTGAACGGCGCGCGCATCGGGCGGAACTGCCTGATCGGCGCCGGCGCCCTGATCCCCGAGGGCAAGGAAATCCCCGACAACTCCCTGGTCATGGGCGCGCCCGGCAAGGTCGTCCGCGAGGTCTCCGACGCCCAGGCCGCCCGCATCGCCGCCGGCGCGCTTCACTACGTCGAGAACTGGAAACGCTACCGCCGCGAATTGGCGGGGGCCTGAAGCCCCTAACGCACTGGTGTCGTCACGGGCTTGCCCGCCGGCTTGACGAACACCACCAGCACCTTGGCCGGCGCCGTCTGGCTGGCGTTGCGCGAGACGGTGTGGATGTCGGTGGGCGATTCGTAGAACACCTCGCCGGGTCCCAGCCGGGTCAGCGGCCCGCCCTGGACCTGCATCTCGACCTGGCCTTCCATCACATAGACGAAGGTGTTGGCGTCGTGCCGGTGCGGCATCGATCCAGCGCCCGGCCCCATGCTGACCTCGGAGATCGTCACCTCCTTGCCCTCGACCCCGGCCAGCGCCTTCGTCACCACCACCTTGGAGGTCGGCAGCGGCGCCTGGGCCAGCGCGGCGCCGGCGGAAAGGGCGAGGATCGAAGCGGCGAGGACGAGACGCATGGCGAAGGCTCCCTGATGGTTGGGGCCACGCTAGCCAATCCTTCTCGACAGGGGGAGGGCTGAGATCAGTCCTCTCCATCCTCCTCGCCCACCGCCTCTTCAACCAGCCGCCTCCAGACCGGATCGGCGGCGTCGACCAGGTCGAGATCGTCGAGGAGGGCCACGGCCCCCGCGCCGTCGGGCAGGATCAGGCCAACGACCTCCATGGTCTCGCCGTCCTCCGTTTCGTGCTCCTCGGCCTGGACGGCGACCGCGGCCTGTTCGCCATCCTCCTCGCTCCACCAGATCACCGGCTGCGGCAGGGCCATGTCGATCGGCCGGGGCCGTGCGGTGTCGGCCAGGGCGAACACCGCCGCCCGGGCCTGCACGTCCTCCAGCGTCGCCACCCGGCCGGTGAAGGCCGTCAGCCGGGTCCAGTCCTCGGCGTCGTAGCCGCCGCCGTCCTCGAGTTCCTCGCTCATCACCTGGTCTCCGGCTTGATGGTCAGGCGGTAGGCCCGCTCGGGTTTCAGGAACGTCTCGGCCGCCCGCTTCACGTCGATCGCGGTCACCTTCTCGGTGCCGGGCACGAGGTCGCGGATCAGGTCCAGCCGCCGCGGATCGCCTTGCGCGCCGGCGAGCCGGTCCAACCAGTACTGGTTGGTGACCCGCGCCCGGCCGAACGCCTCCAGCCGGGGCTTCTTCGCCCGGTCCAGTTCGTCCGGGCTGATCTCGCGGGTGCGCAGGTCCGCGGCGATCTTCTCCACGTCGGTGAAGAACTCCGGCAGCTTCTGCGGCGGCACCTCGACGCTGGCCGCCACATAGCCCCAGCCGGGCCACACCAGGCTGTGGCTGTAGCCGACGGACGGCGAATAGGTCGACCCCTGCGTCTCGCGCAGCTCCTCGGTCAGCCTCAGGCGCATCACCTCGCCGAGGATCGCCGTTTCCCGCGCCCGCTGCGGGTCGGCCCAGAAATCGGCGGTCGGCCAGCCGATGTAGCCGATCGACTGGTCGGCGCGGCCCTTGTGCGTCAGCGCCACCGGCTGAGAAACGCCGGCCGGGAACCGGACCTGCGTCTGCGTCTCGGGAACCGGGGCCGGCTTGGACCGGCGGGGCAGGGCGCCGAACGTCGCAGCCGTCGCAGCGATGGCCGCCTCCGGCGTCGTGTCGCCGACCACCACCACCTCGACCG
The DNA here is from genome assembly GCF_044236515.1 of Phenylobacterium sp. GTDB lineage: Bacteria > Pseudomonadota > Alphaproteobacteria > Caulobacterales > Caulobacteraceae > Phenylobacterium. The sequence continues at coordinate 5,228 of NZ_JBIIGK010000055.1, read as the reverse complement.
GGCCTTCGGCCATGTGCGGCTCGACCTGCGACCTGAAATCAGCGAGCCGTCCGCGGGCGATCTCATCGCGGCTCGGGAAGGTCCAGCGCCGGTCGCCGCTGTGCAGCAGGCCGGCGAGGTCGCGGTCGAGCACGCCGGAATCGGTCGACTCGTACTCATCGTGGATGGTCTTGCCGGCCGCTTTCATCCGCTCGAAGGCCTCCGGCCGCCAGCCCGGCTCGGCCAGATAGGCGGCCAGCACCTGCAGCTGCGTCGGCAGGTCGCCGCTGCGCGTCGAGCCGGTCAGCGCGAAGGCGTCGTCGGAGATCGAGAACCGCGCGCCGTAGACCTTCGCCGCCAGCACGCGCTCCATGTCCTCGCTGCTGATCTGCCTCAGCCCGCCCTCCGTGAACGCGGCGGAGGCCCAGTTGAGGCTCTGCCGGTCCTTCGGCAGGTCGAGCATGCCGTGGCCGATGTCGACCCGGACCAGCACCTCATCGTCGCGGAACGCCGTCGGCTTGACCGTCAGGCGCACCCCGTTCTCGAACGTCACCTGCGTGAGCCCCAGATCGGCGACCTCGCGCCGCTGGACGACCTTGCCGGCCGCCCCGAAGCGCTCGTACGGCCAGGCGATCTGCGCCGGCGCAGCGGGCGCCGTCACCGCCGCCTGCTGCGAAGCCCGGTAGGCGGCCAACACCGCCGCCTCGCCGCCGTCCAGCGGCTGCGGCGTCGCCATGAAGATCAGCGGGCCGCCGCCGGCGAACGTCGCCTTCAGCGCCGCCGACACTTTGCTGGCGTCGAGCCCCTTCACCGTCGCCTCGAACAGCGCGAGGTCGTCGGCCGGGCTCGTCACCACCTCGTCCTCGGCCAGGGATTCGACGATCTCGCCGGCCAGCTCCGAGGGCCGTCGCGTCGCCGCCCGCGCCGCCGCCGCGCGCAGCAGGGCGCGCAGCTCCTCGATCTCGCGGTCGAGCTCGTCCTGCCGGACGCCGAACTGCACGGCCCGCCGCTGCTCGCGCTCGACCGCCTCGAGCGCCGGCCGCCAGGCCCCGGGCTCCGCCGCCACCGACAGCGTCGTCGTCTCGGCCGAGTCATAGGTGTCGCCGGAATAGGCCGCGGCGGCGATGAACGGCGGCGCGGATCCCCGCGCCAGGGCCGAGAACCGGCGGTTCAGCACCAGGAAGCCCAGCCGCTCCGCCAGGTCCGCCGCGCGCTTGGCCGCCGAATCCGGCGTGCGGTCGGGCGGCGCGACCCACGAGATCTGGATGGAGAGGGGTGCGCCGGGCTCGACTACCACCTTCGCCTCGGTCTGCCGTGGCCGCACCGGGCCGAGGTCGGGCGCCGGGCTCGGCGTGCCGTCGGCCCGCCAGTCGCCGAACCGGGCGCGGATCTTCGCCTCCATGGCCGCGACGTCGAAGTCGCCGGCCACCACAAGCACCGCCCGCTCGGGCCGGTACCAGCGCTGGTAATAGTCGCGCAGCTGGCCGGCCGGCGCGCTCTTCAGCACCTCGACCTGGCCGATCGGATAGCGGCTTGGCACGCGCTGCCCGGGCAGCAGGAACGCCAGCCGCGCCTTCAGCAGCCGATAGCCCGGCGTGTCGCGCGCCCGCTCCTCCGACAGCACAATGCCGCGCTCGCGGTCGACGGCCGCCTGGTCGATGGACAGGTTCCCCGCCGCCTCCCGCATCAGCATCAGGGCGGTGTCCACCGTCTCGTCGTCGGTGCGCGGCAGGTCCAGCTTGTAGATCGTCTCGTCGAAGCTGGTCGACGCATTGGTGTCGGCGCCGAAGGCCAGGCCCAGCCGCTCGAGGATACGGACCATCTCGCCCTCCTTGACCCCCTTCGAGCCGTTGAAGGCCATGTGCTCGAGGAAGTGGGCCAGGCCCTGCTGGGCGTCGGTCTCCATCAGCGAGCCGGCGTCGAAGCGCAGCCGCACCGCCGCCTGGCCCGGCGGGGTTGCCTGGCGGCGGATCGCATAGCGCATGCCGTTGGGCAGGGCGCCGAAGCGGATCTCGGGATCGGGCTTCAGGTCTGTCTTCGCCTGCGCCCACTCGCCCGGTCCGAGGTTCAGCGGCCCGGCGCCGGCCGGCAGGGCGATGCTCAACGCCAGGGCCAGGGCCGTTCCGCCGCGCAGGATCCGCTTCATGAAGACGCTCACATATATAGAGGGGGCGCGCACCTTCACGGACCCCGGCGGCGCGCACAAGGCGCCATTGGGGCGCTTGAACGGGGCGTGTGCAAACCGCCATCGCGCCGTGACACAAGACGCCTTACATAGGCCCCATGAGCCCAAGCCCGTCGCACGCCCTGTTCGAAGAATCGGCGGACGGCCCGCGCTTCACGCCGGAGCCCGAGCAGGAGCGGCGCGGCCGCGAGCCGGTGTTCAACAACGGCGCCTGGCCGGTGCTGATGCTGGTCGGCGCCATCGTCGGCGCCTACGCCTTCCAGAGCCAGGTCGACCTGCAGCAGGCGGCGGCGGCCTTCGCCTTTTCTTCCGAAGCGGTCGGGCAAGGGCGCTGGTGGACCCTGTTCACCTCGCTGTTCGTCCATGGCGGCTGGGCCCATTGCCTGATGAACGCCGCCTTCATCCTCGCCTTCGGGACGCCGGTGGCGCGGTTCTTCGGACTGAGGCCCGGCGGCGCCCTCGCCTTCCTTCTGTTCTATCTGATCTGCGGTGCGCTCGCCGGCCTCGCCTTCGCCGCCGTCCACCCGGACGAGCGGGTCGCCCTGATGGGCGCGTCCGGCGCCGCCTCCGGCCTGATGGGCGCCGCCGCGCGCCTGATCGCCGGCTACGGCCGGGTCGGGCCGATCCTGTCGCGGCCGGTGCTCGGCATGGGCGCCGCCTGGCTGGTGGTGAACCTGATCATGGCCGTGGTCGGCGCGGCCCTGGTGCCCGGATCCGGAGACGCCGCCGTCGGCTGGGAGGCGCACCTCGCCGGCTTCGTCTTCGGCGTCTTCCTGATCGGCCCGGCCGCCTGGCTCGCGCGCAGGTAGCGGCCGGCGGCCTTTCACGCGCGCGTGCGTTGCCAAGGCCGTCATTTGGGCGGACGGTGTTCTCTCAATAAGAGGGGAGTAACGCCGGATGCTGGTGTCGCAGATCCTGAAGACCAAGGGCGACCTTGTCTTCACCGCCCAGCCTGACCAGACCCTGGCGGAGGTCGCGGGTCTTCTGCATAGCCGCCGGGTCGGCGCGCTCGTCGTCCTCGACGCCGACCGGGTCGTGGGGATCGTCTCCGAACGCGACCTGGTGCGCGCGGTCGCCGAGACCGGGGCCGAGGCGCTCAGCCGGCCGGTCTCCGGCTGCATGACGCGCGACGTCCACTACGCCGAGCCCGGCGAGACGGTGGACCACCTGCTGGCCCGCATGACCGACCGCCGGGTCCGCCATCTCCCGGTCTGCCGCAACGAGCGCCTGGTCGGTCTCGTCTCGATCGGCGACCTGGTCAAATCGAAGATTTCCGAGGTCGAGGCCGAAGCCGACGGCCTCAAGGCCTACATCGCCGCCGGCTGACGAGACTCAAGATCCCCTCCGCTGGAGGGCTGAACGCCGGCGGTGCGTCGGCGAGGGCGGGGAGCCAGGCGCTCCCCGCCCGTTTCGTGCCGGAAACCTAGGTAAGCGCGTCGGCCGCCGCCCCTGACCTCGCCGCGTCGGCCAGGGTGTAGGCCTCGAGCACGTCGGCGGTGGCGTCGCGGGCGCGCAGCAGGGCCTCGCGCAGGGAGCACAGATCCCGGTCCGGACAATCGTCGCATTTGCGGAAGCCGAGCCTCGGACTGACGCAGGGCGCCAGGGCCAGGGGGCCGTCGATCACCCGGATCACCTCGGCGAAGCTGATCTCCGCCGCGGGCTTGGACAGCACATAGCCGCCGAACTTGCCGCGCCGGCTCATGATCAGGTGGCGGCGCGACAGCTCCAGCAGAATCGCTTCCAGGAACTTGCGCGGCGCGTCGGCCCGCACCGCCAGCTCGCCGGCGGTCAGTTGCACGCCGTCGGCCCGGGCGAGCTCGACGAGCGCGCGCAATGCATAACGAGCCTTCTGCGACAGCATGGCCTTCGGTGCGCCTCCTCGACCCGTCTCTTGTAAGGTGCGCCGAGGGGAAAAGGGTAGGGGGCCGGGCCGGGATTCCGATTTCGGAATCCAAGAGTCTCAACAAAGTTCGAGACGGCCTGTTGACGGGGGGCGGGGGGGCGAATAGATAGCCGCCTCCCGCTCGGGGGCGGGGTGCTCCGAAGACGGAAGTCGGGCCGCAAGGCTTTGATTTCCCGATCGAAAACCTCAATCCCGAGCTTCGGCCGATCCGCTCTTCCTCATCCTTCGGGACGTGGGGCGCGGGGTTCGCCGGAGCGGGTCCGGATCTTCCGGATCGGCCCTGGCGAAAAAGTCGGACGGACCGGTTGACGGCGGGGCGGGCGGCCACTAAGTAGCCGCCTCCCGCTCGGGACGGGGCGCGACACGGAGGAGATCGAGGGCGTCAAGCTCTTGAAATTCTTCGCAGAACGCCTAGATCCCGAGCAGTCATCCGAGACCTCTCCTCACGGGGAAGTCTGTTGCGGCCAGCCCCGACGGGGTCAGTCGCGAAGTTCGAAAAGACCGGTTGACGCCTAGGGAGACGGCCACTAAGTAGCCGCCTCCCGCTCGGGGCGGGGCCCGATGACAGAGTGATGAAGGCGGCTTCGAAAGCCTCTTGATTTTCTCTCTCAGATGGGTATTTTCCCGAGCCTCAATCGAATCGCTACGGAGTTTTGAGGGAAGCCCCTCGGCGGCCCTGGAGCGGTTTTTGCGGCCTGAATTTGGAGCTTCCAAGTTCTCGCTAAAAAGTCCGAAAGGACCGGTTGACACGAAAGAGGCGCTTATCTAGATAGCCGCCTCCGCCGACCACCGGCGCTAAACAGTGGGGCGGGCGAGAGCCGGTCGGGTCTTTGACATCGTTGAATTGGAAAGAGAAACGCAGGCGGCGGCGTCCTGGCGATAGTCCTAACCAGACTATCTCGACGCTGACGAAATCTGCGGTCTCTTGAAGACACCATGAATATGGTCAGGCCTCGGCCTGGCCACGATTTGTGGGAACTCGTCAAGAACTACGCAGACTAAATGCCAACCGGTTCTAGTAACCGGGGACGCTAAAAGTCAGAACGTCAACTCAACCTGAGAGTTTGATCCTGGCTCAGAGCGAACGCTGGCGGCAGGCCTAATACATGCAAGTCGAGCGGCCCTTCGGGGCAGCGGCGGACGGGTGAGTAACGCGTGGGA
>NZ_JBIIGK010000053.1:0-18139 GCF_044236515.1 Phenylobacterium sp. | reverse complement strand
CTGGCCGGGCTGGAGGCGCTGGAAGGCGCGCCGGGGCGGCTGCAGCGGGTGGGCGCGGGGCCGCGCGGCGGCGAGGCCTATGTCGACTACGCCCATACGCCGGACGGGCTGGAGACGGTGCTGAAGGCGCTGCGGCCGCACGTGCGGGGGCGGCTGATCGCCGTGTTCGGCGCCGGCGGCGACCGCGACCGGGGCAAGCGGCCGATCATGGGCCGGATCGCCGCCGAGCTGGCCGACGTCGCCATCGTCACCGATGACAACCCGCGCTCCGAGGATCCGGCGGCGATCCGCGCCGAGGTGCTGGCCGGGGCGGTCGGGGCCAGGGAGATCGGCGACCGCCGGGCGGCGATCCGCGCCGCCGCGGCGATGCTGACCGACGGCGACGTCCTGGTGGTGGCGGGCAAGGGCCACGAGCAGGGCCAGACCATCGCCGGCGTCACCCATCCCTTCGACGACGTGACCGAGACCGCGGAGGCGCTCCATGGCTGAGCCGCTCTGGACAGCCGAGGAGATCGCCGCGGCGACCGGCGGCGCGGTGGCCGGCGACTTCGCCGCCACCGGCGTCTCGATCGACACCCGGACGGTCGAGTCGGGGGACCTTTTCATCGCCCTGGCGGGCGTGCGGGACGGTCATGAGTTCGTCGACCAGGCCATGGCCAAGGGAGCGGCCGGGGTGCTGGCCTCGCAGGGCGTGGAGGCGCCGTCGGTGCAGGTCGCCGACACCTTCGCGGCGCTGGAGAAGCTGGGGATCGCGGCGCGCGAGCGGGCGCCGCAGGTGCGGCGCGGGGCGGTGACCGGCTCGGTCGGCAAGACCAGCGTGACCCAGGCGATCATGGCGGGGCTGCGGCTGGCCGGCCGGGCGCACTCGTCGGTGAAGTCCTACAACAACCACATCGGGGTGCCGCTGACCCTCGCCAGGATGCCGCGCGAAACCGAGCGGGCGGTGTTCGAGGTCGGCATGAACCACACGGACGAGATCCGGCCGCTGACCCGGTTCATCCGGCCGCACGCCGTCGCCATCACCACCGTTGGGCCGGTGCACGTCGAGAACTTCGCCAATGAAGAAGGCGTGGCGCGGGCCAAGGCCGAGATCTTCGAGGGGCTGAAACCCGGCGGGGTCGCGGTGCTGAACGCCGACAACGTCTGGTACGACCTGCTGCAAGGCGAGGCGAAGGCGGCGGGGGCGAGGGTCGTGACCTTCGGGACCGGCGAGGACTGCGACGCGCGGCTGATCGACTTCCAGGGGGCCGCCGGCCACGGCGTGGTCCAGGCGCGGCTGCACGGCAAGGCGCTGGACTTCCCGATCCTGCAGACCGGGTTCCACTGGGGCCTGAACAGCATGGCGGTGCTGCTGATGCTGGAGGCCCTGGACGTCGGGCTGTCGGACAGCCTGGCGGCCCTCGGCTCGTTCGAGCCGCTGGAGGGCCGCGGGGCCGAGCGGATCGTGCGCCTGCCCGGCGGGACCTTCACGCTGATCGACGAGAGCTACAACGCCAACCCGGTCTCGATGGGCTCGGCGATCCGCACGCTCGGCGCGCGGCCGACGGGCGGGCGGCGGATCGTCGCGCTGACCGACATGCTGGAGCTCGGCGCCGAGGGGCCGGCCTTCCACGCCGCCCTCGCCGAGCCGCTGGAGCGGGCGGGGATCGACCTGGTGTTCTGCTGTGGGCCGCTGATGAAAAGCCTCTGGGACGCCCTTCCGCCGACTCGGCGGGGCGGCTACGCCGAGACAGCGGCGGACCTTGCGCCGCGGATCGCCGAGGCCACGCAGCCGGGCGACCTTGTGATGGTGAAGGGGTCGAACGGATCGCGGGCCGGCGTCATCGCCGCCGCGCTGGCCGCGCTCGATTCCGCAGGCGGGGCAGGCTGATGTTCTACTGGCTCTACGAGCAGCTGGCCGCCGGCGGGTACATTCCGGGCCTGAACGTCCTCAAATACCACACGACCCGCACGGGCCTGGCGATCTTCACCGCCCAGCTGATCGTCGTGGCGCTGGGCTCGCGGTTCATCCGCTGGATGCAGGCCAAGCAGGGCAAGGGCCAGCCGATCCGCAAGGAAGGCATCGAGCGCCACATCGTCGAGAAGGCCGGCACGCCGACCATGGGCGGGGTGATGATCCTGGCCGGCCTGCTGGGCGGCACCCTGCTGTGGGCCGACCTGGCCAACCCGTACATCTGGGCGATCATCATCGTCACGGGCGGCTACGGGGCCCTGGGTTTCCTCGACGACTACGCCAAGGTGACCCGCCAGACGACCGACGGCGTCTCGGGGAAGGTGCGGCTGCTGCTCGAGGCGGGCATCGCCATGGCGGCGATCGCGGTGATCATCCTGTTCGCGGCGCGGCCGCCGGAATCGCCGAACCTCCTGACCTCGGTCACCTTCCCGCTGTTCAAGGGCGCCTACGTCGACCTCGGCTGGGGTTACCTGCTGTTCGGCGCCTTCATCATCGTCGGCGCGGCCAATGCGGTGAACTTCACCGACGGCCTCGACGGCTTGGCGACGGTGCCGGTGATGATCGCCGCGGGGGCCTATGGGCTGATCGCGTACATCGTCGGCAACTTCGTGTTCGCCAACTACCTGCAACTGCACTTCGTGCCGGGGGTCGGCGAGATCGCCGTGTTCTGCGGGGCGCTGATCGGGGCCGGTCTCGGCTTCCTCTGGTACAACGCCCCGCCGGCCAAGATCTTCATGGGCGACACCGGCTCTCTGGCGCTGGGCGGCGCGGTAGGGACGATCGCGGTCGCCACCCGCCACGAGATCATCCTGGCGGTGATCGGCGGCCTGTTCGTGGCCGAGACCCTGTCGGTGATGATCCAGGTCGCCTCGTTCAAGCTGACCGGCAAGCGCGTGTTCCGCATGGCGCCGGTGCACCACCACTTCGAGAAGCTCGGCTGGTCGGAATCGACCGTGGTGATCCGCTTCTGGATTGTCGCGGTGATGCTGGCCCTGGTCGGCCTCGCCACCCTGAAGCTGCGGTAGGGAGGGTCAGAGCTAGCCATGATCCCGGTCCGCGGCTTCGAAGGCAGGACGGTCGCCGTGTTCGGCCTGGCCCGCACAGGGCTGGCGGCCGCGCGCGCGCTAATCGCCGGCGGCGCCGAGGTCGCGCTGTGGGATGACCGGCCGGCGGCGCGGGCCGCAGCGGAGAGCGAAGGCTTCACCCTGACCGACCTGTCGACCGCCGATTGGAGCGCGTTCGCCGCCCTGATGCTGTCGCCGGGCGTGCCGCTGACCCATCCGGCGCCGCACTGGACGGTGGAACGGGCCAAGGCCGCGGGCGTCGAGATCCTCGGCGACATCGAGCTGTTCGCGAGGACGGTGAACGCAGCCCCCGAGCACAAGCGGCCGAAGATCGTCGCCATCACCGGCACCAACGGCAAATCGACCACCACGGCCCTGATCGGCCACATCTGCGCCCAGGCCGGACGTGACACGCGGATCGGCGGCAACATCGGGCTCGGCGTCCTGGGGCTCGAGGACATGCACGGCGGGGCGGTCTATGTGCTGGAACTGAGCTCCTACCAGCTCGACCTGACCTCCAGCCTGAAGCCGGACGTGGCGGTGATGCTGAACCTGTCGCCCGACCATCTCGAGCGGCACGGCGGCATGGAAGGCTATGTCACGGCCAAGCGCCGCATCCTGCTCAACCAGGGCAAGGGCGATACGGCGGTGATCGGGGTCGACGATCCGTGGGGCGCGCGGATCTGCACGGAGATCACCGCCGCCAACCGCCGGACCATCGTGCCCATCTCGGCCTCGAAGGCCATGGGGCGCGGCATCTATGCGCTGCAGGGCGTGCTCTACGACGCGACCGGCGAGCGCGCGGCCGAGGTCGCCGACCTGACCCGGGCCCGCTCGCTGCCCGGGCGGCACAACTGGCAGAACGCGGCTGCCGCCTACGCCGCCGCCAAGGGCCTGGGCATTCCGGCCGAGGAGGCCGCCGAGCACCTGATGAGCTTCCCAGGCCTGGCGCATCGGATGGAAACGGTCGGCGCCATCGGCCGCGTGCGTTTCGTCAACGACAGCAAGGCGACCAACACCGACGCCGCGCGGCAGGCGATGTCGAGCTATCCGAAGTTCTACTGGATCGCCGGCGGCCAGCCGAAGACCGGCGGCATCGAGGCGCTGGTCGATCTCTTCCCGCGCATCGAGAAGGCTTATCTGATCGGCGAGGGCGCCCCCCTGTTCGCCGGCACTTTGAGGGGCAAGGCCGCAATCCAGGAGTGCGGAACGATGTCGGCGGCGGTGGCGGCGGCGTACGCCGACGCGGCGGCGTCGGGCCAGGAGGCGGTGGTGCTGCTGTCGCCGGCGGCGGCCTCCTTCGACCAGTTCGCCGACTTCGAGGAGCGGGGCGATGCGTTCCGCGCCGCGGTCCAGCGGCTGGGCCAGGCCGCGGCGGCGAAGGGGGCGGCATGAACCCCTCCCAGGCTCACGCCTTCGCAAGGTCCGACCGCTCGCAGGTCGGGGTCTGGTGGTGGACGGTCGACCGCTGGATGCTCGGCATCGTCGGCCTGCTGATCTTCATCGGCGTGCTGATGTCGTTCGGCGCGAGCCCGGCGGCCGCGGCGCGGATGAACCTCGGCGACCCGTTCCATTTCGCCGTCCGCCAGTGCGTGTTCGCGGGCGCGGCCGCCATGATCCTGATCTCGACCTCAATGCTGGACGTCAAAGGGGTGAGGCGGGCCGCCTTCATCATCTGGGTGATCGCCATCGCGGTGATGGTCGCCCTGCCGTTCATCGGCCACAGCGCCAAGGGCGCGACCCGCTGGCTGCAGCTGGGCGGCTTCACCTTTCAGCCGTCGGAATACATGAAACCGGCGCTGATCATCCTGGTCGCCTGGATGTTCGCCGAGGGTCAGAAGGGGCAGGGGGTGCCCGGCGTCTCGATCGCCTTCTTCCTCTACTTCATCTCGGTCGGCCTGCTGCTGATCCAGCCGGACGTCGGCCAGACGGTGCTGATCACCGTCGCCTTCGGGGCGGCGTTCTGGATGGCGGGCGTGCCGCTGTCGTGGGTGATGCTGCTGGGGGCGGCGGCGGTCGCCGGCCTGTCCTCGACCTATTTCCTGTTCCCGCACGTCGCCAGCCGCGTGGACCGCTTCCTGTCGCCGGACAAGGCCGACACCCACCAGGTGGACCGGGCGGCCGAAGCCATCGCGGCCGGCGGCTTCTTCGGCCGGGGGCCGGGCGAAGGGGTGATGAAGCGCCACGTGCCCGATCTGCATACCGACTTCATCTATTCGGTCGGCGCGGAGGAGTACGGCCTCGTGTTCTCGCTGCTGCTGATCGCCCTGTTCGGCGTGGTCGTGATCCGCGGCCTCTATCGGGCGATGAAGCTGTCGGATCCGTTCGAACAGGTGGCCGCGGCGGGGCTGTTCGTCCTGGTCGGCCAGCAGGCCTTCATCAACGTGGCGGTGAACCTCAACCTGATCCCGACCAAGGGGATGACCTTGCCGTTCATCTCCTACGGGGGCTCCTCGATGCTGGCGATGGGCTTGACCCTGGGCATGGCGTTGGCGCTGACCCGTCGCCGGCCCGGGGCCTATACGCCGACGGAAGGTCTCGCCAAGGCAGGCGCGTTCGCTTAAGGCGGACCACAGGATGCAGAAGGTCGCTGTCGTCGCAGCCGGGGGGACCGGCGGACACCTCTTCCCCGCGCAAGCCCTGGCCGAGGCGCTGATCGCCCGCGGCTGGCGGATCGTGCTCGCCTCGGACGAGCGGGTGGCGGGCCTGGCCCAGGACTTCCCCGCCGAGCGGCGCATTGGCCTGTCTGCCGCCACCTACCGGCCCGGCGATCCGCTGGGCATGGCGCGGGCCGGCCTGGCCGTGATGGGCGGGGCGATGCAGGCGAAGACGGCGTTCCGCGAGGTCCGGCCGAACGTCGTCGTCGGCTTCGGCGGCTATCCGTCCGCGCCAGCGCTGGTGGCGGCGCTGATGAGCAAGCTGCCGACGGTGATCCACGAACAGAACGCTGTCATGGGCCGCACCAACCGGCTGCTGGCCGGGCGGGTGACGCGGGTCGCCTGCGCCTTCCCGACCCTGCAGAAGGCGCCCGCCAAGGTGGCTGGCAAGGCGGTGGTGGTCGGCAATCCGGTGCGGCCACCGATCCGGGCCCTGGCCGACCTGCCCTATACGCCGCCCGAGCCGACCGGGCCGATCCGCCTGCTGGTCACCGGCGGCAGCCAGGGCGCACGGCTGCTGTCGGAACTGGTGCCGGAAGCGATCCGCATCCTGCCCGACGACCTGCGCCAGCGATTGACGGTTCAGCAGCAGACCCGGCCGGAATCCATGGACGTCGCCCGCAAGGCCTATCAGGAGGCCATGGTCCAGGCCGAGATCGCACCGTTCTTCCGCGACATGGCCAGCCGCCTGGCGGCCGCCCACCTGGTGGTCGGTCGGGCCGGAGCGGGGACGGTCTGCGAATTCGCGGTGGCGGGGAAGCCGGCGATCCTCGTGCCTCTGGCGATCGCCCTCGACGACGACCAGGGTCAGAACGCCCGCCTGCTGGCCGAAGCCGGCGGGGCCGAGGTGGCGCGCGAGCACCAGCTGACGGTGGAGTCGCTGAGCGGGGCGCTCGAGAAGCTGCTGAGCAATCCGGCGCGCCTGGCGCGGATGGCCGCCTCGGCGCGGTCGGTGGCGATCCCCGACGCGGCCGAACGGCTGGCGGACCTGGTCGAGGCGACGGCGCGGTAGGCATAGGCCGCAGGCTCTCTCTTTTGTCCTCTCTCTCAAAGTCGAAGGTTCGTCGGAACCGCAAAGGCTCTTGAAGCCGATGGCGAACTAAACCTCACCGAGGACGAGGCGGCTTATGATTGCCCTGCGACCAAGCTGCTACCGCCGCAAAGTCCGTGATCGGACCAGATACAATTTGAACTTCCGAAATAAACTAGTATCTTATAATATTCTCATAACTCATTCTAATAAAAGAACTTTTCCGTTCTAGCCGTCCGGCTGATTCGGATTGCGGATCAACCTGGCGAAATAAAATCAAGCTCAGTACGGTAGGTATCGAGCCACGCGGTTCGCTTGCTCCTCATCCTGCGGCTTTATCCACCCGGCCTCGCGGGTGTCGCTGATGACCTGGGAGGCTGTTGACGCTTGGCTTGAGGCTAAGCCGAAGCGATCCCGGAGGCTCTGGTTGCTCATCGTCATCCCGCCCTCAAAGCGCAGACAGGCGTGCTGATAGCAGCCTCGAACGCGATCCTCCTTAGACATAGCGCCAAATTTTCTGGCGGCGAAAAGCGTGACGACCATCGACTCTTCAACCACCTGCAGGAGTGGCGGTGTGAGGGCGGCCTTTTCGATGGCGTCGATGGCGCGATCTACGCCGCTGCCACGACCTTCGAATAGGCCGAGAGCCCGCATGAAAGCGCCCAGATCCTCGTTCCGGGACCGCGCCGGCGCGTCGATCAGCCGATCTGGAGGGACAAGCGGCTTGCCGGGGTTCGTGATCTTCACGCGATCCGAGTAAATCTCGACGCGGGGCCCAGCGCCGGTGACCGTCAAATCTTGGTGGACAAGTGCGTTCACGAGAAACTCACGCACCGCAATCTCAGGGATGGCGTAATTCATCCGCCGAGTGCCGTGCACCATCTCCTCCTTATGGTCGATGCGATCCATGATGTAGGTTAGGAGCTTGGAGAACGAGATGGCGTAGCCCATCCGACCCTGGACGTCGTCTTTTGCGACCAGCTTTGAAGTGCCGGTGTAGTGAGTCGTCCGGGCCGTTTTCGACGCGAGCCCGGGAAACATTGTGATGTCCCTTGCGGCGAGCAGCGCGAATAGGTTGGTGGCGTCGTAGCCGCCTTGCCGGTCGTCCGTCAGCAATCCCTCCTCAAGGAGGCGGTGCATGATCGCGTCCGTAGATAGGCGCGGCGATCCTATGTTGGCGAGGAGCTTCGCGGGATCGAAATGGCCGAACACCTCACCCACTGACAGATGTGGCGCAGCGACCGCGCGCTCAAACGTGAATCGGGACGTGATGTGCCAAAGAGTGCGCGCCCGCTCTGGGTAGTCTCGAAGGGGTTTCAAGATCGAGTCGACGCGAATCCACTCTTCAGTCTTGAACCTCACCGGCATCTGGTACGCCGGATGTATGCGCACGATCTCCACATGCTTGCCTTCGTAGTCGAGCGAGCAGATTTCGAACGTGATGCTCGGGTGAAGCATGCGCGACAGCCAAGGCTCAAGCGGCTCGCTGCCGGCCGCTTTTGCCGCCTTTAGCCTGACCGTTGTGCCGACCACTTCGTGTGTTTGGTCGCGGACCCCGAAGACAAGATAGCCGTATTCCTCGTCGTGCAGCATCGCGGCGTTTGCCAACGCCGACAGGTACTTGCCAGCCTCCTCAGCGTCCAGGTGGTTCTCTTTGAACTCCAGCCACTCCGTCTCTCGCGGGTACGCGATGAGGCTTTCCAGAAGTTTGGCCGGATCGACAATTGCCATGCCCAATCTTAGCCGATGTCACCGCAAGCGCTAGACGGGTACGCGAAGTACAATGGCACTGTTCACTACGCTTGGAGAGAAGCGGTGAATACTCAAATCCTTCTCTCCCCCGTGAAGCGGAGAGGGCGCCGCGAGGTAGAGGGCTAGCGGCGCATCGGGATTTGCCGCTATCGAGGAGCATGACTCGACGCCCCGTGCCCTTCGACATCGGCCCCGTGCACTTCATCGGCATCGGCGGCATCGGCATGAGCGCCATCGCCGAAATCATGCTGAAGATCGGCTACACGGTGCAGGGCTCGGACGCCAAGGCGGGGGCCAACACCGAGCGGCTGGAGAAGCTGGGCGCGCGGATCTTCATCGGTCACGACCCGGCCAACGTCGAGGGCGCCTCGGCGGTGGTCTATTCGACCGCGGTGAAGCCGGACAATCCGGAGATGGTCGCCGGCCGCGACCGGCGCCTGCCGCTGGTCAGGCGGGCGGAGATGCTGGCCGAGCTGATGCGGCTGCAGTTCTCGGTGGCGGTGGGGGGCACCCACGGCAAGACGACCACGACGACGATGGTCGCCACCCTGCTCGACGCCGGCGGGCTCGATCCGACGGTGGTCAACGGGGGGATCATCAACGCCTACGGCACCAACGCCAAGGTCGGCGCCGGCGACTGGATCGTCGTCGAGGCCGACGAGAGCGACGGCAGCTTCCTGAAGCTGCGCTCGACGGTGGCCATCGTCACCAACATCGACCCTGAGCACCTCGACCACTACGGCGACTTCGAGGCGGTGAAGAAGGCCTTCCGCGACTTCGTGGAGAACATCCCGTTCTATGGCTTCGCGGCGGTCTGCATCGACCACCCGGAAGTGCAGGCGATGGCCAGCCGGGTCGAGAACCGACGGCTGGTCACCTATGGCGTCAACCCGCAGGCCGAGGTGCGGGCCGAGAACATCGTCATGGGCCCGGATGGCGCGCGGTTCGGCGTCGTCGTCCGCCCACGCGAGGGCGAGCCCGTGCGCTACGACGACCTGCACCTGCCGATGACCGGCCATCACAACGTCATGAACGCTCTGGCGGCGATCGCCGTGGCGCGGGAACTCGGCGTCAGCGCAGAGGATATCGCCAAGGGCCTGGCCGGGTTCGGCGGCGTGAAGCGGCGCTTCACAACGACCGGCGTGACGGACGGGGTGCGGGTGGTCGACGACTATGGCCATCACCCGGTGGAAATCGCCGCCGTGCTGACCGCGGCCCGGGCGGTGACGTCGGGCAAGGTCGTCGCGGTGATGCAGCCGCACCGCTACAGCCGCCTGCGCGACCTGTTCGACGACTTCTGCGCCTGCTTCAACGACGCCGACACGGTGGTCGTCGCCGACGTCTATCCGGCCGGCGAGGCGCCGATCGACGGCGTCGACCGCGACGCCCTGGTGGCGGGCCTGCGGCGCTACGGCCACCGCCGGGCGCTGCCGCTCGCGTCCCAGAAGGACCTCGCCGGGCTGGTGAAGCAGGAGGCGAGCGCCGGCGACGTGGTGGTGCTGCTCGGGGCCGGCGACATCACCGCCTGGTCCTATGCCCTGCCGGGCGAGCTGGCGGCGCTGGCATGAACTGGCTCGACGATCTGCCGCCGGTGCGCGGCAAGCTGCTGCGCGACGAGGCGCTGGGGCCGTTCACCTGGTTCCGGGTCGGCGGACCGGCGCAGGCTCTGTTTCTGCCGGCCGACGAGGACGACCTGGTCGCGGTCCTGAAGGCGCTGGACCCGGCGGTTCCGCTGACCGTCCTCGGCGTCGGCTCCAATACCCTGGTCCGAGACGGCGGGGTCGAGGGGCTGGTGGTGCGGCTGGGCAAGGCGTTCGCCGGGGTCGAGGCGCGCGACGGGGGCCGGATCTATGCCGGCGCGGCGGTGCTGGACGCGGTGCTGGCGCGCGAGGCGGCCAAGGCCGGGATCGCGGGGCTGGAGTTCTATCGCGGCGTGCCGGGCTCGATCGGCGGGGCGCTGGTGATGAACGCCGGTTGCTATGGCTCGGAAACCAAGGACGTGCTGGTCGAGGCCTATGCCCTGACGCGGCGCGGCGAGCGGATCACGCTTTCGAACGCCGAGCTCGAGTACAGCTATCGCAAGTCGGCGCGGGCGGCGGCCGAGCCCCTGATCTTCACCGGCGGCCTGTTCGAGGGGCGGCCGGACGCGCCGGACGCGATCACCGCGCGGATGGACGAGATCACCGCCCGGCGCGAAAAGACCCAGCCGATCCGCGAGAAGACCGGTGGCTCGACCTTCAAGAACCCGCCGGGGCATTCGTCCTGGAAACTGGTCGACGAGGCCGGCTGGCGGGGCAAGCCCTTCGGCGGAGCGATGTTCTCGCCGCTGCACGCCAACTTCCTGATCAACACCGGCGAGGCGACGGCGGCGGATCTCGAAGGGTTGGGCGAGGCGGTGCGCGCCGACGTAAAGGCCAAGTTCGGCGTCGAGCTTGACTGGGAGATCAAGCGGATCGGTAAGGCTTGAGCCTTCCTTTCCTGAAAGCGGCTGCGCTTGACGGGAATCCGTCAGTGGCGCACCGGGACGGAAATTTCCTTCTCTGATCAAAGGCGGCGCTCATGAGCCTTCCTCTCACCGGACATCACGTCGCGGTTCTCCTGGGCGGGCCTTCGTCGGAGCGCGAGGTCAGCCTGGTGTCGGGGGCGGCCTGCGCCGACGCGCTGGAGCGGCTGGGGGCGAAGGTGTCGCGAGTGGACGCCGGAGCCGACATCGCCCAGGTGCTGACCGGCCTGAAGCCGGACGTCTGCTTCAACGCCCTGCACGGGCCGTGGGGCGAGGACGGCTGCGTCCAGGGGGTGCTGGAGACGCTGGGGATCCCTTACACCCATTGCGGAGTGCTGGCCTCGGCGCTGGCGATGGACAAGGCCAAGTCGAAGGCAGTGCTGGCGGCGGCCGGCGTCGCCGTGCCTGGCGGCGGGCTCTACAACCGGTTCGAGGCGGCCAAGGCCCACGTCATGCCGCCGCCCTATGTGGTCAAGCCGAACGCCGAGGGCTCGTCGGTTGGAGTGTTCCTGGTGTTCGAGGGGGCGAACGGCCCGCCGCAGGAGATCGTCGCGCCGGACTGGACCTATGGCGAAGAGGTGATGATCGAGCCCTACGTCCGGGGGCTGGAACTGGCCGTCGGGGTGATGGACGGCAAGGCGATCACAGTTACCGAGATCGTGCCGAAAACCGGCTTCTACGACTATGAATCCAAGTACGGGGAGGGTGGATCGGAACACATCGTCCCGGCCCGGATGCCGCCTCATGCCCTTGAGAAGGCGAAGAAACTTTCCGAGATGGCGCACGCCGCTCTTGGTTGTCGCGGGGTTACCCGGTCGGACCTGCGTTATGACGACATTAACGACATCATGGTCCTATTGGAGGTCAATACTCAGCCCGGCATGACGCCCACCTCCCTGGTTCCGGAGCAGGCGGCGGCGCAGGGGGTGAGCTTCGACCAGTTGGTTCTGTGGATTACGGAGGACGCCTATGCCCGCGGCGGAGCGGGGAGGATCGCAAGTTCCGGCGAGGCCTCGGGCCAAAGCGCCCCAGAACGGTAAGCGTCCCCCGGGCCAGCATCCGGCGGGGCCGCAGGCGCACGCGCGCGCAGAGGGCGCGGGCCTTTCTCCCAAGATCACCCTGATGGCCGCGGGCGGCGTCGTCGCGCTGGCGCTGGTGGGCGTGCTGGCGACCGGCGGCCGAGGAGAGCGGCTGGCCGGAGAGATCGGCTCGGCGGTCGACGGGCGGTTCGGCGCCGTCGGCTTCAAACTGCGGGCGGTGCACGTCGAGGGCGCTTCGGCCATGGCGACGCCGGACATCGTCGCGGCCGCCGGCGTCTACAAGGACCAGCCGCTGCTGGGCATGGACCTGAGCGCCGTGCGGGCCCGGGTCGAGAAGGTCGGCTGGGTCGAGGAGGCGCGGATCGTGCGCCTGCTGCCGGACACGCTGGTCGTCGCGGTCAAGGAGCGCAAGCAGTTGGCCGTGTGGCAGCATGCCGGCCGCACCCTGGTCATCGACGACCGGGGCCAGCCGATCCGGGAGGCGGACCCGGCGCGGTTCGCGACCCTGCCGCTGGTGGTCGGGGCGGGCGGGGCCGAGCACGCGGCGGCGATCCTGCCGACGCTGGCGCAGCGGCCGCGACTGATGGAGCGGATGGACGCGCTGGTGCGCGTCGACAACCGCCGTTGGGACCTGCGGCTGAAGGACGGTTCGATCATCCAGCTCCCGGCGGTGGCCGAGGAGGAGGCGCTGATGCAGCTCGAGCAGCTGGACCAGCGCTCGCACCTCCTGGAGCTGGGCTTCGCGCGCATCGACCTGCGCAATCCGGATGTGGTGGCTGTGAGGCCGCGCGAGGCAGGGCCCGTCGGCCAGCCCGCCGCGGCAGGGATCTAAAGGGTTTGGGAATGTTGAAGGCTGCAGCACGCGCCGAACACAAGACCGAGATCGGCCGCGAGGGCCTGAAGGCGGCGCTTCATCGCCCGCAGGTCGTCGCCGCCGTCGACCTCGGAGCCTCGAAGGTCACCTGCTTCATCATGAAACCGGACGGCGTGCGCCGCGCCGACCGCACCCTCACCACCGCCGGCGTCGGCTACGTCCAGTCGCGCGGCATCCGCGGCGGCTCGATCGTCAACCTCGACGAGGCGTCGGAAGCCATCGCCCAGGCGGTCGAGCGGGCCGAGACCGTGGCCGGTGTGTCCGTCCAGGGCGTCACCGTCGCCACCGCCGGCGGCCAGCTGACCTCGACCCGCGTCGCCGGCCGCGTTAGCCTCGGCGCCCGGCCGATCGGCGACCACGACCTGGTGCGCGCCATCAGCCACGCCCTGGCGCAGATCAAGCTGCCCGGCCGTCGCGCCGCCCACATCCTGCCGATCGCCTGGTCGGTGGACGGGCAGGGCGGGGTGCGCGACCCGCGCGCCATGTTCGGCCGCACGCTCGGTGTCGAGCTGCTGGTGGTCAGCGTTTCGGAAGCGGTGTTCCAGACCCTCGGCGCCTGCGTCGAGCGGGCCCACCTGCAGTTCGAAGGCGTCGTCGCCGCGCCGTTCGTCTCGGCCCTGGCGGCCCTGGAGGAGGACGAGGCCGACCTCGGTTCGGTCTGCATCGACATGGGGGGCGGCTCGACCTCGGCGGCGGTGTTCACGGCGGGATCGCTGGTCCACGTCGAGACCGTGCCGGTCGGCGGCCAGCATGTGACGCAGGACATCGCCCGGGGGCTTTCGACCTCGATCGCCGGCGCCGAGCGGATCAAGACCCTGCACGGCTCGGCCATCGCCTCGGCCAACGAGGACCGCGAGATGATCGAGGCGCCGCCGCGTGGCGACGACCCGGGCGCCGGCCCGGTCATCGCGCCGCGGTCGTTGCTCAAGGGCATCATCGCGCCGCGCGTCGAGGAGACGCTGGAGCTGCTCCGCGACCGCCTGAAGGCGTCCGGCGCCCCGGTCGAGCCGGGCGCGGGCCTGGTTCTGACCGGCGGCGCCAGCCAGCTGGCCGGCGTCCGCGAGGTCGCCGTCCGCGTGTTCGACCGGCCCGTCCGTCTGGGGCGTCCGCGCCGTGTGCCGCACCTGGCGGACGCCGCCTCCGGGCCGGCGTTCACGGCGGCGGCGGGCATTCTGCACCGCGCCGCCTTCGGCCCGCGCGAGGCGGTGTCGGCCAAGGCCCTGGCCTCGGCCAAGCTGCGCCGCGAGCCCCTGGACCCGCGCGCCAACCCGGTGGCCAAGGCGGCCTCCTGGCTGCGCGAGAATCTCTAGCCTGGTCTATTTCTCGCCGCGGACCGTCTTGGCGACGGCTTCGGCGGTCTGGCCGATCAGGCTGCCCTTCTGGTTCATGAAAGCGCCGACGCCCATGGTGTTGGCCGCGCGCGTGATGGTGAACTGCCGCAGGGTGGACCCGGACGGATCCCTCAGCGTGACGTCGACGGTCATGCGGTTGCTGCCGGCCAAGGCGCCGACCATGAACCGCGTGGCATTGCCGACGACGCGATAGTCGGAGATCACGAAGCTGAGGTCGGCCGGGGGCCCGCCGGCCGCGCCGCCGCCCAGTTCGATGCGGATCGCCTCGGTCAGGGAGTTCACGACCTCCGGCGTCACCTTGTCGGCTGTGGTCGAGCCACTGACGCTGCGGATCGACAGGTTCATGATCTGCGCCGCCCGGGCCGCGCCCGACGTCGGCGGCGGGGTCTCTTTCACAGTCGTGGAGCAAGCGGTCAGCGCGACGGCGGCGGCCGTCAGGAACAGCTTCCTGAACATTGATGTCCTCCCAGGATCCTAGCCCGCCGCGGCAACGGTTGATCCCAGGCCCGGTTCCGGCGCCACTTCCACGGTCGCCAAATCGCCCGCGCGTTGAGCGGCCGGCGATTCGTCGGAAGCTTGGCCAGAGTCCTTGTGGAACATGACCATTTTTCCGGCCGCCCAGGGGTCGATCCCCTCGCGACTCGCGCTATGGCCTTAACCCTCGATTAAGGATGCGGGCGCAGATTTAAACCCATCCTTAAGGAGCGTCGGCCGGGCGGTCGGGCGACGCACTTGACCGGCTTTGGGAAGGACGCAGGGTCCGATGGCGATTTCTCTTTCAGCTCCGCAGGCGACAGAACTGAAGCCTCGGATCGTCGTGTTCGGCGTCGGCGGCGCGGGCGGCAACGCCGTGAACAACATGATCGAGGCGGGTCTGGAGGGCGTCGAGTTCGTCGTCGCCAACACCGACGCCCAGCAGCTGCAGTTCGCCAAGACCGATCGCCGCATCCAGCTCGGCGTCCAGGCGACGCAGGGCCTCGGCGCCGGCGCGCACCCCGAGGTCGGCATGCACGCCGCCGAGGAGAGCATCCCGGAGATCGGCGAGCACCTCGACGGCGCCCACATGGTCTTCATCACCGCCGGCATGGGCGGCGGCACCGGCACCGGCGCGGCCCCGATCATCGCTAAGTGCGCGCGCGAGCGCGGCATCCTGACCGTCGGCGTGGTGACCAAGCCCTTCCACTTCGAAGGCCGTCACCGGATGCGCCTGGCCGACGCCGGCATCCAGGAGCTGCAACGCTACGTCGACACCCTGATCGTCATCCCCAACCAGAACCTGTTCCGCGTCGCCAACGAGCGGACGACCTTCGCCGAAGCCTTCGGCATGGCCGACCAGGTTCTGCACTCGGGCGTGCGCTCGATCACCGACCTGATGGTGCTGCCCGGCCTGATCAACCTCGATTTCGCCGACGTCCGCACGGTGATGACCGAGATGGGCAA
Organism: Phenylobacterium sp.; assembly: GCF_044236515.1. Lineage (GTDB taxonomy): Bacteria > Pseudomonadota > Alphaproteobacteria > Caulobacterales > Caulobacteraceae > Phenylobacterium. The sequence goes on along the minus strand of NZ_JBIIGK010000053.1, from coordinate 2,473 downwards.
GGCGATGATGGGCACCGGCGAGGCGGCCGGCGACGACCGCGCGCTGATGGCGGCCCAGAACGCCATCCAGAACCCGCTGCTCGACGAAGTCTCGCTGAAGGGCGCCAAGGCGGTGCTGGTCAACGTGACCGGCGGCCTCGACATGACCCTGCTGGAAGTCGACGAGGCGGCCAACGCCATCTCCGAACAGGTCGATCCGGAAGCCAACATCATCTTCGGCGCCGCCTTCGATCCGGCCCTGGAAGGCATGATCCGCGTGTCCGTGGTCGCCACCGGCATGGACGGCGTTTCGATCGCCGCCATCGAGCCGCGCATGGAGCGTCGGGCCAACACCACCGCCCAGCCCCTGCGCGTCGAAACCGCGCCGGCCCCGGTCCAGGCGCCGGTCGCCGCCGTCGCGCCGGAGCCGATGCTGATGGCCGCGCCGGAGCCGACCTTCGCCGCTCTCGAGGCCGAAGAAGAGCAGCCCGACATCTTCGCCCAGCCGGCCGCCGCGGCCTACGAGCCCGCGCCGGCGCCGGAACCGCGCGTCGTCGCGCCGATGACCCGCATCGTCGATCCGGCGGTGGCGGACGAGAGCGACGAGCCGCTGTTCGCCGAGACCTATGAGCCGCGCCGTCCGCGCGGCGGGTTCCTCAGCCTGTTCGGCGGTCGCCAGCGCTACGACGCCGCTCCGGCCCCGGCGCCGGTGCAGCATGCGCCCGCCTCGCGGCCGGTCGCCAGCCGCGGCGGCGCGTTGCCGGCTGAAGCGCCGCAGCTCGAACAGCCGGAAGCTGGCGAGGATCTCGAGATCCCGTCCTTCCTGCGCCGGCTCGCCAACTAAAACCGCTCCATCAAACGTGAATGCCCGGCCGCGCCGGCCGGGCATAGGATGCCTTCCGTGAGGTCTTACGGGAGGCGTCCATGTCGCGTGAGCACAGGATTTCTGTCGGCCCGGTGGATGGCGGTTGGGCCGTCCGGTGGGAAGGGGCCATGCAGCCCCTGATGTTCCTGTCCGGCCGCCGCGCCGAGGAACACGCCCGGCAACTGGCCCGGGCGCTCACGCGGTCCGGCGACCAGGCGTCGGTCGTCATCCACGACAGGTCAGAGGCGTTCGTCGGGGCTGCTCGCTACGCCCCGACGTCGCCGAGCCACCTGTCCATCGTCGGCTGATCGCCACCTCAGAACAGGCGAAACATAGCGAAACACCAAGTGTTTTGCTGCGCTGCGGCAAGCAGCTTAAGCGGAGTGTGGGGCGCACCCCGGCGACAGGTCGGCCGGGCAGGTTACGGAAGGTCCCAGCTTGTCCGCAGACGCATTCCAGGATCGCGCTTTCCAGCACACGATGCGCGCCCCGGCCCTGTTCGCCGGCGTCGGCGTCCATACGGGGGCCTATACGCGCGTCAACGTGCGCCCGGCGCCGGCGGATGCCGGCATCGTCTTCGTGCGCCTGGACGTCCTGGATCGCGACAACCGGGTTCCGGCCAATGCTGAAGCCGTCTGCCGCACCCAGCTCGGCACGGTGATCGGCAATGCCGCGGGCGTGACCGTCTCCACCATCGAGCATCTGATGGCGGCTTTCGCCATGCTGGGCATCGACAACGCCCTGGTGGAGCTGGACGGGCCGGAGATGCCGATCATGGACGGCTCGTCCGAGCCGTTCGTCCGCATCCTCGACCGCGCCGGACGCCGGTCGCAGGAGGCGGCGCGCCGCTATATCGAGATCCTGAAGCCGGTCGAGGTGGTCGACGGCGACAAGCGCGCAGCGCTGACGCCGGCGAACCGCTTCGAGGTCGCCTTCGAGATCCGTTTCGCGAGCGCCGCAATCGGCCGCCAGGCGATCGACATGACGATGGACGGGCCGACCTTCCGCCGCGAGCTGGCCGACTGCCGCACCTTCGGCTTCCTGCACGAGGTCGAGGCCCTGCGCGCCGCCGGCCTGGCGCGTGGCGGCTCGCTGGAGAACGTGGTGGTCATCGAAGGCGACCGGGTGCTGAACCCGGAGGGCCTGCGCCGTCCGGACGAATTCGTCCGCCACAAGGCGCTGGACGCCATCGGCGACCTCTATGTGCTCGGCGCGCCGCTGATCGGCCGCTTCGAAGGCGAACTGGCGGGCCATGCGATCAACAACCAGCTGGTCCGCGCGCTGATCGCCCAGCCCGACGCCTGGTGCGTCAAGACCCTGGTGCAGGATCTGGCCGAGGCGGTCTAAGCCTGCCGCATCCCCGCCGTTTTCCCGACCTAAGGTCGCAACCCTAGAGTCGCACCGGGGGTGCGGTCCGTTTGCCTGGACCCCTGCGTGGTGTAGAAGCGAGTCCCCGCGTGGGGGCGCGCGTCTGTCGTTTGAGGTGAAGGTGTTCCTGGCTCGCAATCGGTCGGTTCGCACGGCTCTCGCCGTCGGCGTCTGCGCTATCGCCCTGGCTGGTTGCGCCGGCGGCAAGAAGAAGCCCCGCCTGGCGTATGAGGAGCGGCCGGTCGAGCTGCTCTACAACAC
>NZ_JBIIGK010000052.1:0-18158 GCF_044236515.1 Phenylobacterium sp. | reverse complement strand
GGGGGAGCATCGGCATGGAACGCAGACTGGCGCTGGTCACCGGCGCCTCGGCCGGCATCGGCGCCGCCTTCGCCCGGGTGCTGGCCAGCTACGGCTACGACATCGCCCTGACCGGCCGTCGGGCCGATCGCCTCGAAAAGCTGGCCGAGGAGATCCGCCTGCGGGCCGGGGTCGAGACCTTCGTCATCGCCGCCGACCTCGCCGAACCCGAGGGCCCTGGCCGCATCCTCGATCACCTGACCGCCCACGGCCGCGGCGTCGACTTCCTGGTCAACAACGCCGGCTACGGCCTGCCGGGTGTCTATGCCGAAACCCGCTGGACCGATCAGGCGGCCTTCCTGCAGGTCATGCTGCACGCCCCATGCGAGCTCGCCCACCGGGTGCTGCCGGGGATGATCGCCCATCGCTTCGGCCGCATCGTCAACGTCTCGTCCCTCGCCGGCCTGATCCCCGGCGCCGCCGGCCACACCCTCTACGGCGCCACCAAGAGCTTCCTGATCAAGTTCTCCCAGAGCCTGCACCTGGAGACCCGCGACGAGGGCGTTCACGTCAGCGCCCTGTGCCCCGGCTTCACCTATTCGGAATTCCACGACGTCAACGGCACCCGGGCGATGGTCTCGGCGTCTATCCCGGCCTGGGCGTGGCTTGAAGCCGAGGAGGTCGCCGCGGCCGGCTACGAAGCCGTCGAGGCCAACCGCCCGGTCTGCGTCCCCGGCGCGGTCAACAAGGCCGCCGCCGCCTTTGCCCGTCTGATCCCAGACGAATGGGGCCTGGCGCTGATCTCCAGTCAGGGCGGCCGGATTCGCAAGGTCTGAGCCTGGTCCCAGGGCCCTCCCCTTTATGCGGCGGGAAAGGCCGCGAAGCGGTCAGGGCTGGGTCAGCGCGCCGTCAGTTCTCGTATGGCGAGGCCGCCTCCGGCTGGATCAGCCCCAGCGTCGAATCCGCCAGACCGGCGATGATGAACTGCACGGCCAGGGCGCAGAGGATCAGGCCCAGCACCCGCACGACGATGGTCAGGCCGATCCGCCCCAGGATGCGGGTGATCAGCGGCGTCGCCAGGAAGGCGAGCAGGGTCGCAACCGAGGCGCAGAAGATCACCGTCACGCCGATCGCCGCGCCGGTCAGGCCGAACTCGCGCGCCTGGTCGGCGTAGATGACCACCGTCGAGATCGCCCCCGGCCCGATCAGCAGCGGCATGGCGAAGGGTACGATCATCCGCTCGAAGCGCCGCCTGGCGTAGACCCCGGGCCGCTCGTTGGCGCCTTTCTCCGGCCCGGCTTCGGCATAGGCGGCGGTGAAGTCGTCGCGCGCCATCTCCAGCCCGAGCAGCAGCAGGATGATGCCGCCGGCGATGCGGAACGCCGGCTGCGAGATGCCGAAGAAGGCCAGCAGCGACAGACCGGAAAAATAGAAGAAGGTCAGGAAGCCCAGGACGAACAGGCTGATGTAGAGCGCGATCAGCGCCCGGGCGCGGCCCTTCACCCCCGCCGTGGAAGCGGCGAACAGCGGCACGTTGCCCACGGGGTCGAGCAGGGCGAACAGGGCGACGAAGAAGTTGACCGCGAAGTCCCACTGGCTCATGCAGCAGCCTTAGCCCAAATCGCCCAAGCTGTGGACCACCGCCCGGTCCCGCCCGTCCAAGGGAGCTCTCCGCATGCCCGCCGCCGACCCGCGCCTGATCGTCCCCCTCGACCTGCCGACGGTCGCCGAAGCGCGAGACATGGTCGCCCGCCTGGGCGACGCCGTCAGCTTCTACAAGGTCGGGTTGGAGCTGTTCGCCAGCGACGGCATGGCCCTGGCGCGCGAGCTCAAGGGCCAGGGCAAGCAAGTGTTCCTCGACTGGAAGCTGCATGACATCGGCGCGACGGTGCAGCGCTCGGCTGCGGTGCTGGCCGGGGCGGGCTGCGACTTTCTTACCGTCCACGGGGAGCCGCAGGTGATGGCCGCCGCCGTTCGCGGTCGCCAGGGCTCGGACCTCAAGGTTCTGGCCGTCACCGTACTGACCAGCCTTACGGACGCCGACCTCGCCGAGATGGGCTTTTCGGAGACCGCCGCCAGCCTCGTCGAGCGCCGGATCCGCCAGGCTATCGCCGCCGGCTGCGACGGCGTCATCGCCAGCCCCAAGGAGGCCGCCCTCGCCCGGCGCCTCGGCGGCCCCGGCTTCCTGGTCGTGACCCCTGGCGTCCGCCCCGACTGGGCCGACCGAAACGATCAGCAGCGCGTGGCCGCGCCCGCCCAGGCCCTCGCCGACGGCGCCTCCCACATCGTCTGCGGCCGTCCGATCACGGCGGCTGCGGATCCAAGGGCGGCGGCGCTGCGCGTCGCCGCGGAGATGGCGGCCTGACCCTGTTCTCTATCCTCTCCCTCTGTCCGCTGCGGACGGGGGAGGGGGTCCAGATCAGAAATCGACCGCCAGGCCCTTGCGCTCCCAATCGCCGAACCGCGTCGGCTCCAGGCCCTTGGGGCCGCCCAGTTCCGCCTGGCGCTCGGCCTCCGCCGCCGCGGCCTGGCGGCGCGCTTCGGCTTCTTCCAGCGCCCGGCGGGCGGCGGGGGTCAGCTCCTTGTCGGGAGCGGCGTTCGGCGGGTCGGCGTCCATGGCCCCGCGTCCTAGCCCCGGCTCCTCCCGGCGCCAAGCGTTGCCATTTTGAGAGAACCGGGTTTCCTTTCCAGGACAACGTCCGGGGGGACTTCACGATGAACCGACTGGCTCTGGCCTTTTTCACCGCCGCCGCCGTCGCCGCCATGGCCGGCATGCTGTGGGGCGTCGTCATGGGCGCGACCCACGACCACTCGCTGTCGCCGGCCCATGCGCACCTGAACCTGCTCGGCTGGGCGACGCTGGCGCTGATGGGAACCTTCTACGCCCTGACCGGCCGCGCCGGGCGGCTCGGCTGGATCAACTTCGGCCTGTCGACACTCGGCGTCGCGGTGATGATCCCGACCCTGGCCCTGCGGCTCGGCGGTGACGCCGGGGCCGAGCCGGGCGTCATCGCAGGCTCGCTCCTCGCCGTCCTCGGCATGGCGACCTTCCTCGTCGTCGTGCTGTCGTCCTGGCGCCGCGCCACGGCCTGAAAGCGTCGGCGCGCCCTCAGGGCAGGCGGATGACGTAGGCCTTGCGGGTCGTCTCGACGACTTCCCAGACGCCGGTGAACCCCGGCCTGAGGACGAAGCTGTCGCCGGCCCGCACTGTCCGGGCCGGGGCGCCGTCCTCGTGCAGGATCGAGACGCCGGCGAGGATCTGGCAGAACTCCCACTCGTCATAGACCACCCGCCAGGCGCCGGCCGTCGCCTCCCAGACGCCGGAAAAACCCCTGCCGTCTTCGCTCTCGTCGAGGTTCCAGGTGCGGGTCGTGGGCTGGCCGGCGACGATGCGGTCGGCCGGCGGCGCGCCTGTCTCCGGCGTCAGGCCGGTCAGGTCGAAGGCGAGAAAGCGGCTGTCGGACATGGCGGGCATCTAACCCCGCGCTTGCCTTGGCGGGCAAGAGCGGGCAGGCGGCTGCGATGACCGACGCCACCCCCGCCGACGCGTCCCGCGACGCTCCCGGCCTCGCCGCCCGCGCCGCCGCCCTCGACCTGCTCAGCGCCGCCCTGTCGCGCCGCGCCGGCCTCGACGAAGCCCTGGCCCATCCGGCGCTGAAGACGCTCAGCCCGCGCGACCGCGCCTTCGCCCGCGCCCTGACCATGGCGACTCTACGCCACCTCGGACCCATCGACGCCGCCCTGCAGGCCCGTCTCGCCAAGCCGCCGCCGGAGCGGGTGGTCAACATGCTGCGCCTGGGCGCCGCCCAGCTGTTCGTGATGAAGACCCCGCCCCACGCCGCTGTCGGGACCACCGTCGACCTCGCCGCCGCCGACAAGGGAACACGGCCGCTGAAGAACCTCGTCAACGCCGTGTTGCGCGGCCTGACCCGTGAGCCGCCGGACCTTGCCGACCCCGATCTCCTGCCGCCGACCTGGCTCTACGCCCGCTGGCAGGCGGCCTATGGACCGGATGCGGCGCGCGGGATCGCCGCGCAGATCGCCGACGAGCCGCCGACCGACCTTTCGCTGCGCGATCCGACCACGGCCGCCGATCTCGCCCAGGCTCTTTCCGCTGAGCTGCTGCCGGGCGGGACCCTGCGCACGAGCCTGAAGGGCGAAGTGGCGAGTTGGCCGGGCTTCGCCGACGGGACCTGGTGGGTGCAGGACGCCTCGGCCGCGGTTCCGGCCCGGCTGCTTGGCCCGGCGCCCGGCCAGACCGCTCTCGACATGTGCGCGGCGCCGGGCGGCAAGACCCTGCAGCTCGCCGCCCTCGGCGCAGAGGTCACCGCCCTCGACAAGTCGCCCGGGCGCATCAAGCGGGTCGGCGAGAATCTCGCCCGCACGGGTCTCAAGGCCGAGGTCGTCGCCACCGACGCCGCCGCGTGGCCGGACCGCCGCCAGTTCGACGCCGTGCTGCTCGACGCCCCCTGCTCGGCGACCGGCACCTTCCGCCGGCACCCGGACGTCCTGTGGGCCGCCAAGCCGTCGGACATCGCCAGCCTCGCCGCCGTCCAGTCGCGCCTGCTGGATTCGGCCCGTCGTCGCGTGAAGCCGGGCGGCCGCCTCGTCTACTGCGTCTGCTCGCTGGAGCCGGAAGAGGGTCAGGTCCAGGTCGACGCCTTCCTGTCCCGCGCCCCCGAGTTCGCCGTCGAGCCGATTCAGCTTGGCGAGGGCGGGGCGCCGGAGGCCAGCCTGACCGCGCAGGGGGCCTTGCGCATCCTGCCGCACCATCGACCGGGCGGCCTGGACGGCTTCTTCATCGCCCGCCTGCGCCGCGCCGACGGCTAGCCGAAACGCCCGCATCAGCTTAAAGGCCCGCCTATGGCCGTCTCCAAGACCCTCATTGCGCCCTCGATCCTGGCGTCAGACTTCGCGCGCCTCGGTGAAGAGGTCGCCGCCATCGAGGCGGCCGGCGCCGACTGGGTGCACGTCGACGTCATGGACGGTCATTTCGTGCCCAACATCACCATCGGCCCCGATGTCGTGAAGGCCCTGCGCCCGCACGCCAAGATCCCCTTCGACGTCCACCTGATGATCGCCCCGGTCGACGCCTATCTGGAGGCGTTCCGCGCCGCCGGCGCCGACCTGATCAGCGTCCACCCCGAGGCCGGTCCGCACCTCAACCGCACCCTGCGCCGCATCCGCGAGCTGGGGGCGAGGGCCGGCGTGGTGTTCAACCCCTCGACCGATCCGTCGGTGATCGAGTGGATGATGGACGACGTCGATCTCGTCCTGGTGATGAGCGTCAACCCGGGCTTCGGCGGCCAGAGCTTCCTGACCTCGCAGCTCAAGAAGGTCGAGCGGCTGCGCCAGATGATCGACGCCTCCGGCCGCGACATCATCCTCGAGGTCGACGGCGGGGTGACGCCGCAGACCGCCCCGCTGTGCATCGCCGCCGGCGCCACGGCCCTCGTCGCCGGCAGCGCGGTGTTCAAGGGCGGGCCCTCCGCCTACGCCGCCAACATCGCCGCCCTCCGCGGAGGCTAGGGCGCAGCGCATGGCCGGGCCCGTCGCGATCCGCTTGCCCGGCCGCTACGGCGTCCAGGCGCTCGCGGTTGCCGCCCGTCGCCAGCTGGCCGCCGAATGGCGCGGCTCGCCGCCGCACCGCTGGATGCTCGCCCGACCAGCCCCGCAGGGGCTCGCCGGCGCCCCACGCGACCTCAGGCCGGCCGATCCCAAGGCCGGGGCGCGCATCCTGGCCGGCGCCTTTGTCCTCGCCGGCGCGACCCTGACCGTCGGGCCGAAGGGCGATCCCTGGGACCGCCCGAGCCCCGACCGCGCCTTCGCCGTCGCCCTGCACCGCATGGACTGGCTGCGGGACGTGCTCGCCGCCGGTCCCGCCGGCCCGGCCGAGGCCCTGCGGCTGGTGCTGGAGTGGCGTCGCGCCTTCGGCCGCTGGAACGCCTTCTCCTGGAGCCCGGAAGTGCTGGAGCGGCGGGTCTTCAACCTCGCCTGCGCCATCCGCGCCGTCACCGCGCCGGCCTCCGACGCCGAGGCCGCCGACGTGGCGCTCGACCTTGCCCGCCAGGCTCGCTGCCTGCTGCAGGTCGGCGACGGGCCGGCTCGCGCCGCCGAGCGGGCCGCCGCCGCCGCCGTCGCCGGCGCAGCGCTGGGCGGGCCGGCCGGCGACCGACTGCTGGCCGAGGCCCTGGCCCGCCTCGATCAGGCCCTGCCGGCCGCCACGCCCGAGGCCGGCGGCCACGGCAGTCGCAGCCCGCAGGCGGCGCTGGAGCTGCTGTTCGACCTGCTGACCCTCGAAGACGCCCTCAGCCAGCGCGGCCTCGCCCCGTCGCCGGACCTGGCCCGTGCCATCGAGCAGCTGTCCGTCGCCGTGCGGTTCTTCACCCTCGCCGACGGCGCCCTCGCCGCCTTCCAGGGTGGTGAGGCCTGCCCGCCGGCCTACGTCTCGGCGATCCGCCGCCAGGAGGACGCCGCGCCGCCGCCGCCGGCGTCGCTCGGCGGCTACCATCGGCTTGAAGGCCAGTCGCTGCAGGTCATCATCGACGCTGCGCCGCCGGCCCGGGGGGCGTGGAGCGCCACCGCCTGCGCCCAGCCCCTGGCGGTCGAGGTGCTGACCGGCGGTCGCCGGCTGATCGTCGGCGGCGGCTGGTCGCCCCTGGCCCAGGGGCCGCAGGCGATGCGCCTGGTCGACGCCGCGTCCACCGCTTCCCTCGGCGACGCCGCCTGCGGCGAGCCGCTGCGCGGCTTTCCGGCCCGGATTCTGGGCCCGCGGCTTGTGGGCGTCGGCCCGACGGTCGAGGTCCGTCGCGACGAGGCCCTGGGCGCGCTCTGGCTGGAGGCAGCCCATGAGGGCTGGGTCGACCGCTTCGGCCTGCGCCACGAGCGGCGGCTCTATATCGACACCGCCGCCGACGAGCTGCGCGGCGAGGACCGCTTCACGCCGGCCGGCGCGGCCGGCGACGGCCGGCGCTTCGTGCCCTTCATCGTCCGCTTCCACCTGCACCCGCAGGTCGCGGCGATGATCGCGCGCGACCGGAAAAGCGTCCTGCTGCGCGCCGAGGGCCAGGAGCAGGGCTGGTGGCTGCGCAGCGACGCCGGCGAGGCGGCCCTCGAACCCTCGGTCCGCTATCAGGACGGCCAGGCTCGGCGCTCGCAGCAGGTGGTCCTGCGCGGCCAGGCCCGGGTCGAGAAGGGCGCGCGCCTGCGCTGGAAGCTGTCGGCCGCGGAGTCGCGTTGACGGCCCGCGGCCCGCCGCCTAATCCCCCGCCATGCCCGCAGCTCCCGACTATCCCGCCGCCCCCGACCGCGCCGTCATCCGCCGCGCCCTGTTCTCGGTCTCCGATAAGACCGGCCTCGTCGAGGCCGCCCGCACCCTGGTCGAGCTGGGCGTCGAGCTGGTCTCGACCGGCGGCACGCGCAAGGCGATCGCCGACGCCGGCCTGCCGGTCAAGGACGTCGCCGATCTCACCGGTTTCCCGGAGATGATGGACGGGCGGGTGAAGACCCTGCACCCCGTGGTCCACGGCGGCCTGCTCGGCGTCCGCGACGCGCCCGAGCACAAGGCGGCGATGGAGGCCCACGGCATCGGCGGCATCGACCTCGTCTACGTCACCCTCTACCCGTTCGAACAGACGGTGGCGGCCGGCGGCGACTACGCCAATGCGGTCGAGAACATCGACATCGGCGGCCCGGCGATGATCCGCTCGGCGGCCAAGAACCACGGCTACGTCGCCGTCTGCACCGACCCGGCCGACCTCGCCGAGGTGCTGGAGGCGATCAAGGCCGACGGCGCCACCTCGCTCGAGCTGCGCAAGACCCTGGCCGCCCGGGCCTACGCCCGCACCGCCGCCTACGACGCGGCGATCTCGACCTGGTTCGCCGGCCAGCTCGGCGAGACCGCGCCCAAGCGCCGGTCCTTCGCCGGCGAGCTCGTCCAGACCATGCGCTACGGCGAAAACCCGCATCAGAGCGCGGCCTTCTACCGCTTCGGCGCACCGCGCACCGGCGTCGCCACGGCCCGCCAGCTGCAGGGCAAGGAGCTCAGCTACAACAACATCAACGACACCGACGCCGCCTTCGAGCTGATCGCCGAGTTTGATCCGAAAGGCGGCCCGGCCTGCGCAATCATCAAGCACGCCAACCCCTGCGGCGTCGCCACCGGCGCCAGCCTGCGCGAGGCCTATGAGCGGGCCCTCGCCTGCGACCCGACCAGCGCCTTCGGCGGCATCGTCGCCCTCAACAGCCGCCTCGACGCCGCCACCGCCGCCCAGGTCCTGGAGGTCTTTACCGAGGTGGTCATCGCACCGGACGCCGACGAGGACGCGGTCGAGCTGTTCCGCAAGAAGAAGAACGTCCGCCTGCTGGTCACCGGCGGCCTGCCCGACGCGCGCGAGCCTGGCGTAACCTTCAAGTCGGTGGCCGGCGGCTTCCTCGTCCAGTCGCGCGACGACGCCCACCTGACCGCCGCCGACCTGAAGGTGGTGACGAAGCGCGCGCCGACCGAGGCCGAGGTGCGCGACATGTTGTTCGCCTTCACCATCGCCAAGCACGTCAAGTCGAACGCCATCGTCTACGCCAAGGCCGGCCAGACTCTCGGCGTCGGCGCGGGCCAGATGAACCGCAAGGACTCGGCCCGCATCGCCGCCCTGCGCGCCGCCGACTTCGGCCTCGACCTGACCGGCTCGGCCTGCGCGTCGGAGGCCTTCTTCCCGTTCGCCGACGGCCTGATCCAGGCCGCCGACGCCGGCTGCACGGCGGTGATCCAGCCCGGCGGATCGATGCGCGACGAGGAAGTCATCGCCGCCGCCGACGAACGTGGCCTGGCCATGGTCTTCACCGGCGTGCGGGTGTTCCGGCACTAGCGCCGGCGCGCCCTACCGTCGGCGCTTGGCCACGGCCTCCGTCGCCAGCTCCCGCAACGCCGCATTGGCGATGGTCAGCTTGGCGAAGGTCCAGGCCCCGCCGGCCGCCTCGATGTCGCCGATCACCTCGACCGCCGCCGCCACCGGCTCGCGGCGCAGCGCCGCCCAGGCGGCCACCGCGTCGGCCGCGGCCTCCGCACTCACCCCGGCCTGCGGCTTGCCGGCGAACTGCATGATCGCCCGGGTCAGCTGCGCCTGCTCGGCCAGCATGTCCTCGATCAGCCGGCGCAGCGCCGTCCGCTCGAAGGTGTCGCCGACCGCATAGCCCGCCGCCGCCGCCCGCAGCCGGTCGAAGGCGAAGGCCGCGCCGGTCGCCGCATAGAGCCGCGAGACCGCCGCCAGCGGCCAGCTCGAGCCCTCGGCGAGGTCCACCAGGTCCGCCGCCGTGGTCAGCGCCTGCAACGACCCCACCGCCGCCGCCATCTCGGCCGGCGCCCCGGCCGCGGTCAGGGCCTCGGTCCGCTGGCGAATCGACGCCGCCTCGACCTGCGACACGGTCGACGGCGTCAGCGCCTTCAGCGCCTTGAATCCCGCGCCGTAACGATCGATCAGCCCGGCCACGTCCAGCCCCTCGCGACCGGCCCGCCGGGCCAACCAGAAGGTCGCCCCGCGCAGCGCCGCCGACAGCCGCCGGTAGAGCGCCATCTGCCCGGAGGCCGGCGCCCGGCCGTCCAGCGCCGACACCGCCTGCCACAGGGGCTCAATGCCCAGAACCGACTTGGCCGCCTCGTAGCCGGCGACCAGGGCCGCCGCGTCGCATCCCGCCGCCGTCATCAGCCGCGGCGCGAAACTCGGCCCACAGCGGTTGACGATGTCGTTGGCGACGACGGTCGAGATGATCTCCCGCCGCAGCCGGTGGCGCTGCATCGGCTCGGCCCACTTGCGCAGCGGCTTTGGGAAGTACCCCTCCAGCTTGGCCGCGAAGGCCGCATCGTCCGGCGCCCGGCTCTCGATCATCCGCCGCTTCAGTTCCAGCTTGCCGTAGGCCAGCAACACGGCCAGCTCCGGCCGCGTCAGTCCGCGCCCTGTCGCCTGCCGCTCGGCGATGGCGGCGGCGTCGGGCAGGCCCTCGACCGCCCGGTCCAGCCGCCCGGCCTCCTCGAGACTCGCCATGAACCGCCCGTGTGGCTCCAGCTCGCCGACCGCGTCCATCTCCAGCAGCGACAGCGCCAGGGTCTGGTCGTAGTTGTGGGCCAGCACGTGCGCCGCCACGTCGTCGATCATCGAGCGCAGCAGGGTGTCGCGCTTCTTGCGGCTCAGCTCGCCGGTGCGCTCCAGCATGCCGGTGAGGATCTTGATGTTGACCTCGTGGTCGGAGCTGTCGACCCCCGCGGAGTTGTCGATGGCGTCGGTGTTCAGCCGCCCGCCGGCCAGCGCGAACTCGATCCGGCCGGCCTGGGTCATCCCGAGGTTCGCGCCCTCGCCGACCACCTTGACCCTCAGTTCGTCCCCATTGACCCGGATGGCGTCGTTGGCCTTGTCGCCGACATCGGCGTTGGCCTCGTGGCGCGCCTTCACATAGGCCCCGATGCCGCCGAAGTAGAGCAACTCCGCCGGCGCCTTCAGGATCGCGTTGATCAGCTCGACGGGCGTCATCGACGTCGCGGTGACGTCCAGCATCGCCTGCACTTCCGGCGTCAGCGGGATCGCCTTCAGGGTGCGGGCGAATACGCCGCCGCCCTTGGAGATCTTCTTGCGGTCGTAGTCGTCCCAGGACGAGCGCGGCAACTCGAACATCCGCTTGCGCTCGACCCACGAGGTGGCGGGATTGGGATCGGGATCGAGGAAGATGTGCCGGTGGTCGAACGCCGCCAGCAGGCGCGTCTGCTGCGACAGCAGCATGCCGTTGCCGAACACGTCGCCCGACATGTCGCCGCACCCGACGACGGTGAACGGCTCGGACTGGATGTCCTTGCCGAGCTCGCGGAAGTGCCGCTTCACCGCCTCCCAGGCGCCGCGGGCGGTGATGCCCATGACCTTGTGGTCGTAGCCGGCCGATCCGCCGGACGCGAAGGCGTCGCCCAACCAGAAGCCATAGGACTCGGCGATGCCGTTGGCGATGTCGGAGAAGGTCGCCGTGCCCTTGTCGGCGGCCACGACCAGATAGGGGTCCTCGCCGTCGTGGACGACGACGTCGGCCGGATGGATCACCTTGCCGTCCGGCGACAGGTTGTCGGTGATGTCCAGCAGGCCCGACAGGAAGGTCGTATAGGCTCGAACGCCCTCGGCGCGGACGGCGTCTGGCGCGCCGCCCTTCGGCAGCAGCTTGGCATAGAAGCCGCCCTTCGATCCGACCGGCACGATGACGGCGTTCTTGACCTGCTGGGCCTTAACCAGGCCCAGCACTTCGGTGCGGAAATCGTCGCGCCGGTCCGACCACCTCAGGCCGCCGCGCGCCACCGGCCCGAACCGCAGGTGCACGCCCTCGACGTTGACGCCCCAGACGAAGATCTCGCGGTAGGGCTTGGGGGCCGGCAGGTCGGCCAGCTGGCCGCTCGCCACCTTGAACGAGATGTAGGGCTTGGGCGCCCCGTCCCCGCCGACCTGGTAGTAGTTGGTGCGCTGGATGGCTGCGACCAGCAGCGCCAGGCGCCGCAGCACCCGGTCGTCGTCGAGGCTCTCGACCTGCTGCAACGCCTCGGTGATCCGCTCGCGCACCGCCTCCGACCGCGCCTGGCGCTCGCTCAGCGACAGCCCGAGCGCCGGGTCGAACCGCGCGTGGAACAGGTCGAGGATCAGCCGCGTCACCTCCGGGTGCCGCGACAGCGCCTCCTCCTGCGCCCGCTGGATCGGATCGAGACCCGATTGCTGGCGATAGCGGGCCAGGGCCCTCACCAGCGCCGCTTCCCGCCACGGGATCGACAGCTCAAGCACTAGGCGGTTGAAGCCGTCGTTCTCGCTGCGCCCGGTCCATACCGCGGCCACCGCGTCCTCGAACGCTTCCTTGATGTCGCGGAACACCAGACGCTCGCCGTTGGCGTCGTGGATGTCGAAGTCGTGGGTCCAGACCGGGGCCTGGCCCTCGCGGGTGATCGGGAAACCGGCCTCGCCGATCGCCTTCAGGCCCATGTTCTCGAGGATCGGCAGGACGTCGGCCAGCGGGGCCGGCTCGCCCTGGCGATAGAGCTTGAAGCGGAATGACTGCGGCCCGTCGCCGGCGGCGCGATAGGCGCGCACCCGCACCGTCTCGCCGGGGGCGAAGGCCTCGATCTCGGCGAGGTCGGCCAGCGCCTCGGCGGCGTCGAACCGGGCGCGATACCCCGCCGGGAAGGCCTCGCGATAGCGCGCCAGGGTCTCGGCCACCGCCTCGGGGCTGCGGCCGCTGACCCGCACCGCCGCATCGAACCGGTCCTCCCACGTCCGCGCCGCCTGGGCGATGGCGTTTTCGAGAGCCTTCAGGTCCGGCCAGTCGTGCTGTCCGGGGGAGAAGCCGATGATGTAGTGGACCCGCGCCAGCGGCGCGTCGGGGAAGCTGGAATAGAAGGCCGAGAGCCGACCCCCATAGGCCTTCGCCAGCATCTCGCCGGCCCGCTTGCGGATGTCGGAATCGAAGCGGTCCTTGGGGATGAACAGCAGCACCGAGGCGAAGCGGTCCAGCGGGTCGCGCCGCTCGAACAATCGCACCTTCGGCCGGTCGTAGAGGTGCAGCACGCCGAGCGCTTGGCTCAGCAACTCGTCCTCGCTCATCTGGAAGAGCTCGTCGCGAGGGTGGTTCTCGACGATGTTCTTCAGACGCTTCTGGTTGTGGCTGCCTGGGGCCGCTCCGGCACGCTCCAGCACCCGGGCGACCTTCTCGCGGATCAGCGGCACGGCGCTGGCCGGCTGGTCATAGGCCTCGGCGGTGAACAGGCCGACGAAGCGCATCTCGCCCTCGGGCCGGCCGTCGGCTCCGTAGCGTTTGACGCCCACGTAATCCATGTAGCCGCGCCGGTGGACGCGGCTGCGGACGTTCGACTTGGCGACCGTCAGGGCCGGCTCGGCCATCAGCCGGTCCATCGCCTCGCCCATCAGGATCGCCGGCTCGTTGGCTCGCCGCAGCACCGTGCGGTCCGGATCGCGCAGCACGCCGACCCCGCCTTCCGGCTGGTAGACCGGCGCGTCGGCGGCGAAATCGCCGTCGGCCCGGCGCGGATAGGCGTGCGCCCGAGCGCCCAGGAACACGAAATTGGCCTCGTGCAGCCAGCGCAGGAAGGCCAGCTCCTCCGGCGTCGCCCGGCCCGGCTGGGCCTCGACCTCGGCCAGGGTGCGGCCCATCAGCTCCAGCATGGCCGGGAAGTCGTCCACGGCCGCGCGGACGTCGGCCAGGGTCTCCTCGACCCCCTTCAGCAGGGCCGCCTCGCGGTCGGCGCCGATCGGATCGAGGATCACCTGGATCATCGATTCCGGGCGCGCCGTGCCCACGTCGCCGCGCCGGCCGGTGCGGTCGCGCCGGACGCTGACCACCGGGTGGAACATCGCCCGCACCGACAGGCCCTGATCGGCGATCTCGCCCATCACGCTGTCGACCAGGAACGGCGCGTCGTCCTGCACGATCTCCAGCCGGTCGAGCTCGCCCCCGCCGGCCACGGGGACCAGCCGCAGGCTCGGCCCGCGGCCGCGCCGCCGCTCGGCGAAGGCCCAGAAGTCGGCGAGGTTGGCGGCCAGGCTTTCGGTGGTCAGCTCCGGCACCTCGCCGGGGTAGGCGTCGGCGGCGACCTGTTCTGCGAAACTCTTCGGCTCGGCGGCGTCGCCGGGCGCGCCGATGGCGGCCAGCACCGCGCGGATCAGCTTGCGGTCCGAGGTGGTGAGGCGGGCGGGACGGCTCATGCCCGCACCCCCGGCGCGAGGGCGCCGCCGGAGGAGAGTGTCCGGCGGCGCGTGGTCCCGCCGTGGGGGGACGGCGAGACCCCTTGGGCTCGCGGCGTCCGCGGCAGGGGGCGGGCGCCGGCGCCGGGGTGGGGGGAAGCGCCCCGGTTCAGCTTAGATAGGAAGGCGGCGGGCACGTTTTAAGACCTCTCCTGACGTTTCCGTCGGCGGGCGGGGGGTTGGGCGGCGATCGCCTCGTCCAGCGGCTCGGTGGTCGTGGATGGATCGTTGCGCAGGCGAAGAGGGTCGCCGTCCTCGGACAGCAGGATGGCGATCCAGCGCGAGCCCGGGAACTGGGCCAGGATGACCATCGTCATGACCGTCAGCGGCGTCGACAGGAAAGCTCCGGTCAGGCCCCAGATGGCGCTCCAGAAGGCCAGCGACAGCAGCACCATCACCGGATCGAGGTTCAGGCTGCGGCCCTGCATCCGCGGATAGATGACGTTGCCGACCACCAGCGTGACGGTCTGCAGGACGCCGAACAGCACCGCGGCCTGCCACAGGGTGTCGAATTGCACCAGGGCCATGACCGGCGGCGCCGCCACCCCGACCACCCCGCCGATCACCGGGATGTACGAGGCGATGAAGATCAGGAAGGTCCAGAACAGGGCGTTGTCGAGGCCGACCGCGGCCATCGCCGCCCACGACGCCCCGGCGATCATCAGACCGGTCACGGTCTGGACCCACAGGTACTGCTCGACCCCGTCGCGGATGCGCCGGAACGCGGCCATCGCCTCGTGCCGCTCGTCGCGGGATGGGAACAGGTGCACCGCCTTGCGCTCCCACCCCCGTCGCGAGGCGATGATGAAGCCGAGGTAGACCAGGACGAAGGCGGCGGTGGAGGCGAAGTCCTGCAGGCCGCGCGCCACCTGGCCGAGCAGCCGGGTCGGGTCGAGCTGGCGCAGCAGCTGGTTGACCGTCGGCGGCACGTCCATGCCGACCAACCCGGCCATCCGCGCCAGCAGGCCGTCGAGCTTCGGCGCATAGGCGGTGATCTGTCCGGCGAAGGCGTAGGCGTTGTCGGCGACGACATAGGCGGTGCCGCCGAACAGCCCGGCCGAGATCAGCACCGCCAGCGGCAGGGCCGCCCGGCGCGAAACGCTCGGCAGGCGGTGGTGCAGGACGCGGGCGAACCCGTCGATCATCACCGCCAGGAACATGGCCAGGGCCAGCGGCGTCAGGATCGGGGCCAGCCAATAGAGCGCAGCGCCCGCCGCGATCACCGCCAGCACAGCAATACAAGCCCGAACCAGGGGCGATTCGGCGGCTCTGGCGGTCATCCGGCGACTTTCTCCGTCCCATCCATCCGCGTCAATCGGGCGCAGTGCGTCTGGCGCACGCCGACGCGGCCCGCTAGCGTCAACTCAGGCGAAAAGGAGCATGCGATGGCTGATACCGGCATCCTGATCGGCGCGGCGGACGGTGTGGCGCAGATGTTGCGCCTCGACCGGGCCAACCGCCACGGCATCGTCGCCGGCGCGACCGGGACCGGCAAGACGGTCACCCTCCAGATCCTCGCCCAGGGCTTCTCGGACGCCGGCGTCCCGGTCTTCGCCGCCGACGTCAAAGGCGACCTCGCCGGCGTCTCCCAGGCGGGCCAGCCGTCGGAAAAGATGCTGGCCCGCGCCCAGGGCATGAACCTGGCCCTGACCCCCGCCGCCGCCCCGACCGTGCTCTGGGACCTGTTCGGCGAGGCCGGCCACCCGATCCGCGCGACGGTCTCGGAGATGGGCCCGCTGCTGGTCGCCCGGATGCTGGAGCTGAACGACGTCCAGGAAGGCGTGCTGGCGGTGGTGTTCCGCGCCGCCGACGAGCAGGGCCTGCTCCTTCTCGACTTCAAGGACCTCCAGGCCGCCCTGACCTATGCTGCCGAGAACGCCCGCGAGCTCGGCGCCAGATACGGCAATGTCTCGCCGGCCACCGTCGCCACCATCCAGCGCAAGCTGCTGGTCCTCGAGGGCCAGGGCGGCGCCGGCCTGTTCGGCGAGCCGGCCCTGCAGCTCTCCGACCTGATGCGCACCGACGGCGCCGGCCGCGGCTACGTCAACCTGCTGGCCGCCGACCGGCTGATCGCCGCCCCGCGCCTCTACGCCACCTTCCTGCTCTGGCTGATGAGCGAGCTCTTCGAGGAGCTGCCCGAGGTCGGCGACCCGGAAAAGCCGCGGCTGGTGTTCTTCTTCGACGAGGCGCACCTGTTGTTCCGCGACGCCCCCAAGGCGCTGCTGGAAAAGGTCGAACAGGTCGTCCGTCTGATCCGCTCCAAGGGCGTCGGCATCTATTTCGTCACCCAGAACCCGGCGGACATTCCAGACGCTGTTCTGGCTCAGCTCGGCAACCGCATCCAGCACGCCCTGCGCGCCTACACCCCCCTCGAGCAACGGGGCCTCAAGGCGGCGGCCGAGAGCTTCCGTCCCAACCCCGCCTTCGACACCGCCGAGGCGATCCAGGCCCTCGGCGTCGGCGAGGCCCTGGTCTCGGTGCTCGACGAGCGCGGAGCCCCGACGATCGTCGCCCGCACCCTCGTCCGGCCGCCGGCCTCGCGGCTCGGGCCGGCCAGCCCGGCTGAGCGGGCCCAGCTGATGGCGCAAAGCCCGGTGCGCGGCCTCTACGACGAGGCCCGCGACCGTGAGTCCGCCTACGAGATGCTGCAGGCCAAGGCGCGGCAGACGGTTCCCGAGCCGGAACCGGAGCGCGAGCGTGAGCGCGACCGGCCCGCCGTCCGGGAGCGGCCCTCGGAGCTGCAGTCGATGGGCTCGGCCTTCGCCAAGTCGATGCTGCGCACCGTCGGCAGCCAGATCGGCCGCGAGATCATGCGCGGCATGCTCGGCGGCATCCGGCGACGCCGCTGAGCCGCTTCATGCGTTGAGAGCGACATGGCCGCCCGCAAGACCACCTCCGCCGACGCCGCCGACGCTCAAGGGTTCGATCCCCGAACGCCGATCGACCCCAGCCGCGCGCTCGTGCCGTCGGTGATGAAGGTCAACGAGGAGCGCGTCGCCCGCGGCTTTTGGCCAAAGATCCGCCGGGTCGCGGCCCGCGTGCCCTTCGCGTCGGAAGCGCTCAGCGTCTGGTACTGCGCCCGGGACGACGAAACGCCGACCGCCGCCAAGGGGATGATGCTGGCCGCCCTGGCCTATTTCGTCCTGCCGGCCGACGTCATCCCCGACTTCATCGCCGGCCTCGGCTACACCGACGACGCGGCGGTTTTCGGCGCCCTCATGACCCTGGTCGGCCGCAACCTGAAGCCCCGCCACCGCGAGGCCGCCCGCCGCTCCATCGAAAAGATCCGCGCCGAAGACTAGGCCCGGCCGCTGGCCAGTTCCCGCGCGTCCTGGTCGGCGTACTGGCCGCCCTTGCGGAAGCGGTAGAGATAGGTCGGGAGCACCGCCTCCAGCGCGGTCGGCGTCACGCCGAGCTCGGCCAGGCCCGGGCAGGTCCCGCTGCAGACATTGTCCGACTTCAGCAGCTTGGCCTGGTCCGAGGTGATCGGCGGGGCGATCAGGCTCTTCACCAGGTCGAAGGCCGAGCCCAGCGCCGCGCCGACGGCGTGCGGCAGCGGCAGCAGCAGCCGGCGACGGTCGGTCTCGGCCAGGATCAGCCCCATAAGCTCGCGGAAGCTGTGCGTCGCCGGCCCGCCCAGCTCAAAGGTGCGGCCGGCGCACTCCGGCGCGGTGACCGTCGTGGCCAGGGCCTGGGCGACGTCGCCGACGAACACCGGCTGGAAGCGGGTCTCGCCGCCGCCGAACAGCGGCAGCACCGGGCTGATCACCGCCATCGAGGCGAACCGGTTGAAGAAGCCGTCGCCCTGGCCGAACACGATCGACGGGCGGACGACCACCGCCTCCGGATAGACAGCCCGCACCGCCTGCTCGCCCTCGGCCTTGCTGCGGGCGTAGTCCGACGGGGAATTGAGGTCCGCCCCCAGCGCCGAAATCTGGACGAAGCGGGTGACGCCCTCGGCCCGGGCAGCCTCGGCGACGTTGCGAGCGCCGTCGACGTGCACCTGCTGGAAGCTCTGGCGGCCGCGCTCAAAGAGAACGCCCACCAGGTTCACCGCCGCGCTGGCCCCCTCCAGGGCCCGGCGGCAGGAGTCGATGTCGCGGATGTTGGCCTGGACGACGTCGATCTGGCCGACGTCGCCGTGCAGGCGCATGCCGTAGGCCAGGCCGGGGTTGCGCACCGCCACCCGGATCCGCGAGCCGGCCTTGGCCAGCCGTCGCACGACCTGGGCGCCGATGAAGCCCGATCCGCCGAAGACGGTGACAAGGTTCTGCATGGGACGTCTGCTCAGCCTTAGGAAAAACGTCTGGGAGTGCGCCTGCGGATAGACGAAGCGGCGTCGCGCCGCAATGAGCGGCACAGAAGTGCGCCGGGGCCGTTGACCGCGGCGAGTCGGCGCCCTAAGGAACC
>NZ_JBIIGK010000185.1:0-5139 GCF_044236515.1 Phenylobacterium sp. | reverse complement strand
TGTTCTTTTGACTTTTCTTCTCAGTGGTGGCCATATTGCCACTGTGTCGTCCGCGCGGCGCTCGCGCGGTCCTGCCGGACCTAATCCCCTCCCGGCGACGGCATGAGATACCACTTCAACGCCCGGGCCGCGCCAGCGTCCCGGGCGCTTCTTTTTGCATCATGGACGCGGCCCGCGCCATCCGCCTAAACACGCCCCATGCGCCTTCGGATCTGCACCTGGAACGTCAACTCCGTCCGCCTGCGTCACGAGCAGGCCGCCCGCTTCGTGCGCGAGCAGGCCCCGGACGTCCTGTGCCTGCAGGAGATCAAGTGCCGTGAGGGCGAGTTCCCGCGCGAGGCCTTCGTCGAGATGGGCCTGCCGCACCTGAAGATCGCCGGCCAGAAGGGCTGGCACGGGGTGGCCATCGCCTCGCGCCTGCCGATCGAGGACGCCCAGCCGCTGGACGTCTGTCGCGAGGGACACGCCCGCTGCGTCGGCGGCACGGTGGCCGGCGTCGAGATCCACAACTTCTACATCCCGGCCGGCGGCGACGTCCCCGACCGGGCGCTAAACCCGAAGTTCGATCACAAGCTCGACTTCTATGAAAAGCTCACGGCCGAGCTTTCGCGCCGCGACCCTAAGGCGCCGCTGGCCCTGGTCGGCGACCTCAACGTCGCGCCGGGCGAGTTCGACGTCTGGAACCACCGCTACATGTCGAAGATCGTCAGCCACACGCCGGTCGAGATCGAGGCGTTCCGCGCCCTGGAGGCCTCGCTCGGCTTTATCGACGTCCTGCGCGCGGCGACGCCGGAGCCGCAGAAGCTCGCTTCCTGGTGGAGCTATCGCGCGGCCGACTTCCGCGCCTCGAACCGCGGCCTGCGCCTCGATCACATCCTGCTGACGCCGGGCCTGCGCGAGGCGGCATGGCGGCTTGGCGCACCGGGCAGCCGCGTCCACGACGACGTCCGCGAATGGGAACGCCCCAGCGACCACGCGCCGGTGACCGCCGACCTCGTGCTTTAGGGCGCGAGCCGGTAGCCGCCCGCTTCCGTTAGCAGCAGCCGGGCGTTGGCCGGATCGGGCTCGATCTTCTGGCGCAGACGGTAGACGTGGGTTTCCAGCGTGTGGGTGGTGACGCCGGCGTTGTAGCCCCAGACCTCGGCCAGCAGCTCCTCGCGCGAGACCGGCTTGTCGCCGGCCCGGTAGAGGTACTTCAGGATGTTGGTTTCCTTCTCCGTCAGCCGGATCTTCTTCTGCTGCTCGTCGACCAGCATCTTGGCGGCGGGGCGGAACTCATAGGCCCCGAGGCGGAACACCGCGCCCTCGGAGTGCTCGGCGCTGCGCAGCTGGGCGCGGATGCGGGCCAGCAGGACGGCGAACTTATAAGGCTTGGTCACATAGTCGTTGGCCCCGGCGTCAAGCCCCTGAACGGTGTCGTCGTCGGTCGCCGCCGCCGTCAGCATGATCACCGGCGCGGCCATGCCCTGCTGGCGCATCTGCCGGCAGGCCTCGCGGCCGTCCATGTCCGGCAGGTCGACGTCGAGCAGCACCAGGTCGGGCCGGCGGTCGACCGCCAGCCGCACGCCGTCGCCGGCGGAGGGGGCCTCGATGGTGGTGAAGTCTTCGGCCTGGAGCTGTTCGGCGACCGCGCCGCGCAGGTCCGCGTCATCGTCGACGATGAGGAGGGTCTTGCGTTGAGCCATGAGGGAGAACATCACCGCAAAACGCCCGCGGGGCAAATCCGGGGCAAAACATTTCGGACGCGACCGTGATCTTCACCGCCACCGCCGACGGGTTCCTGGACATCGGGGCGGCGCGCCTGCGCTGCGCCCTGGGCAAGGGCGGCGTGCGGCCGGCCGCCGACAAACGGGAAGGCGACGGGGCCTCGCCAGCCGGCGTCTGGCCGATCCGCAGGGTGCTCTATCGCCCGGACAAGGTCCCGGCCCCGCGGACGGCCTTGCCGACAGCCGCGATCGGCGCGGCAGACGGCTGGTGCGACGCGCCCGGCGATCCGGCCTACAACCGGCCGGTGACCCTGCCCTACCCGGCCAGCGCCGAGCGCATGTGGCGCGACGACGACGTCTATGACGTGGTGGTGGTGCTGGGCCACAACGACGATCCGGTCGTCGATGGGGCTGGCTCGTGCATCTTCATGCACCTGATCCGGCCGGGCTACCTGCCGACCGAAGGCTGCGTCGCGCTGGCTCCTGCCGACATGGCGGCGTTCCTGGCAGCGGCGACGCCCGGCGATGCGGTGGAGATCCGGGCCTAGACGTCCCGCGCGCCGAACACCGCCGAGCCGACGCGGACGCTGGTGGCGCCGAAGCGGATCGCGGTCTCGAAGTCGCCGCTCATGCCCATCGAGAGCCTGGGCAGGCCGTTGCGGGCCGCGATCTTGGCCAGCAGCGCGAAATGCGGGCCGGGCGGGCCCTCTGCCGGCGGGATGCACATCAGACCCTCGGGGCTAAGGCCGTAGACTTGCCGACAGGCGGCGATGAAGGCGTCGGCCTCGGCGGGAAGCACCCCGGCCTTCTGCGGCTCCTGGCCGGTGTTGACCTGGACGTAAAGGCGCGGCGTGCGGCCCTGTTTCTGCACCTCGTCGGCGAGGACGCGCGCCAGTTTCTCGCGATCCAGGCTCTCGACGACGTCGAAGAAGGCCACCGCCTCCCTGGCCTTGTTGGACTGCAAGGGCCCGATCAGGCGCAGTTCCAGGCCGCCGGCGCGGCCCTCCCAGCGGGCCATCGCCTCCTGCACGCGGTTTTCGCCGAACACCCGCTGGCCGGCGGCCACGACGGGGGCGATCGCCTCCCACGGCTGTTGTTTGGACACCGCGACGAGGGCGACGCCGGCCGGATCGCGGCCGCAGGCTTGCGCCGCCCGGGCGATCCGGGCCACGACGTCGCCATAGGCGTCAGCGGAATTGCAGGGAGCGGCGGTCATTTCGGGCGGGTTCTGGACCTTGCGGCGGACTGCGGCGCTCTTAAAGCCCCCGGCCGGCGGGCGGAAGGCCCTGCCGTCGCTCCTGGCCCTGACCGACCCCGTACGCACCCGCGACCCCGAGGCCCTGGCCGCCAGCCTGCCGCGCGGCGCAGCGCTGGTCTATCGGTCGTTCGGGGCGCCGGATGCGGAAACCACAGCGCGACGCCTGCGGGCGATCTGCCAGAAGCGCGGGGTGAAGCTGCTGATCGGCGCCGATTGGGCTCTGGCCGCGCAGGTGGCGGCCGACGGCGTCCACCTGCCGGAGCGGCTGGCGGCGAAGGCCGGAGCGCTGAAGGCGGCGCGGCCGGGCTGGATCGTCACGGCGGCCGCCCATTCCGCGGCGGCGGCGCGGCGCGGCCTGAAAGGGGCCGATGCGGTGTTGGTCTCGCCGGCCTTCGCCAGCAACAGCCCGTCGGCCGGCGCGCCGCTCGGTCCGCACCGGCTGGCCGGGCTTGCCCGGGTCGCGGGCGGGCCGGTCTATGCGCTGGGCGGCGTCAACGACCGTACGGCCGCGCGCCTGCGCGGGCTCGGCCTGGTCGGGTTTGCAGCAGTGGACGGGCTCGCGCCCTAGAAGCGGAAGTTGGTCTCGAGCCGCACGCGCGGCTGGCCCTCGGCCGGATCGGGCTTCTTGACGCCCGGCTGGATCTGCTGGTCGCCCAGAGAGACCGCGCCGCCGACCCGGAGGGACGGGCTGATGCGGTAGTAGGCGCCGGCTTGGACGTCGTTCAGCGTCGAGGGACGCACGGTCGGCTGCTCGAGGTTCAGCGTCAGGCCCCAGCGACCACGGCGGGCGTCCCACTTCATGGTCTTGCCGGCGTTCGGCTGGATCGGCGAGGCGGCTTCCTGGCGGACGGTGAAGTCCACCCGCGGCTCGGCGGCATGGGCCGTCCCGGCGCCCGCGCCGATCAGCGCGGCCGCGGCGGTCACCATGAGGATCCGACGGCACGTCATACGCAACATATAGCCCCTACGCCCCAGTATCGCACCCCTGGGCGCCAAGATGGCGTTTCAGGACAGCAATACGGTCGAGGTCGATTAAAGAGACACATTGTGACAGGTCAATGGACTCCGGGGCCGCAGGCTCCACGGAGTCGGATTCCATCGCGGGGCTGTGGCGGCGGGGCCACGCGATTCCTGTTTGGCGCCGGCAAAGCCGTTGTTATAGAGGGCCCGGCGCGGGGCGGCGCCGTCGACGCTCGTTCGGCGCGACGGGTTCTTTTGGAGCGGATGCATATGCCGTTTGTGCGCGGATCTTTGGTGCGTAGCGTTGCGACCGGCGTGCTGGCGCTGAGCCTCGTCGGCATGGCGGCCTGCGCGCCGCGGATCTTCGGCCGCGGCCAGGAGAAGGCCGCCGCCAGCTCCCAGACCGGCATCGGCGTCAACAGCTACCTGTGGCGCGCCACGCTCGACACCCTGTCGTTCATGCCGCTGGCCTCTGCCGACCCTTACGGCGGCGTGGTGATCACCGACTGGTACACCAACCCGGAAAAGCCCGACGAGCGGTTCAAAACCACCGTCTACATCCTGGACTCCCGCCTGCGCGCCGACGGCCTGAACGTCGCGGTCTTCAAGCAGAACCGCGATGCGGCCGGCAATTGGGTCGATGCGCCCCCGGCCAGCCAGACTGAGACCGACATCGAAAACGCGATCCTGACCCGCGCCCGGCAGCTGCGTCTGTCGAACATCCGCGGCTAGAGCCGTCTAGGGCGTTGACCGGACGGCCAAGTCCGGTCCAAAGCCCGACCCATGGCCCGTTACAATCCCAAGGACGTCGAGCCCAGATGGCGTAAGGCCTGGGCCGACGCGGACTCCTTCCGCGCCGTCGTCGATCGCACCAAGCCCAAGTACTATGTGCTGGAGATGTTCCCCTATCCGTCGGGGCGTCTGCACATGGGCCATGTGCGCAACTACAGCCTCGGCGACGTCATCGCCCGCTTCAAACGGGCGCGCGGCTTTTCGGTGCTGCACCCGATGGGTTGGGACGCCTTCGGCCTGCCGGCCGAGAACGCGGCCATGGAGCGCGGCGTCGACCCGAAGGGCTGGACCTACGGCAACATCGCCCGGATGCGGGACGAGCTGAAGGAGCTCGGCCTGTCGATCGACTGGAGCCGTGAATTCGCGACCTGTGACGTCGCCTACTATGGCCAGCAGCAGGCCTGGTTCCTCGAGCTGTTCAAG
>NZ_JBIIGK010000184.1:0-5171 GCF_044236515.1 Phenylobacterium sp. | reverse complement strand
GCAGCGCCCCGATCGGCCCCGACACCTTCACCGCCGCCTACGCCTCGGCCCAGTGCGCCATCGCCGGCGCCGACGCCCTGCTGGCCGGCGACCGCCAGGCCTACGCCCTCTGCCGCCCGCCCGGCCATCACGCCCGGCGCGAAGCGGCCGGCGGCTTCTGCTTCCTCAACAGCGCCGCCGTCGCCGCCCAGCGCCTGATCGCCGCCGGCCTAACCCGTGTCGCCGTCCTCGACACCGACATGCATCACGGACAGGGAATCCAGGAGATCTTCTACGACCGCCCCGACGTGCTCTACGTCTCGGTGCACGGGGACCCGACCAACTTCTACCCCGTCGTCGCCGGCTTCGCCGACGAACGCGGCGCCGGACCCGGCGAAGGCTTCAACCTCAACCTGCCGATGCCGCACGGCTCCCCGGAAGACGTCTTCTTTTCGGCCCTCGATCAGGCCCTGGCGGCCGTCGCCGCCTTCCGCCCCGACGCCCTGGTGCTGTCGCACGGCTACGACATCTTCGTCCGCGACCCGCAATCCAAGGTCGCGGTGACGGAAGACGGCTTCCGCCGGCTCGGCGCCCGGATCGGCGCCCTCGATCTGCCGGTGCTGGTCGTCCAGGAAGGCGGCTACTGCATCGAGGCCCTCAGCCAACTGACCCAGCGGTTCTTCGACGGCTTCCTCGGGGCCCGACCGACCTAGGTAGTTTTGCCGGAATGACCGCGAGGCCCGGCTCCGCGACACTGCAGGCGAGCGACGTCCGAACGTGCGCCCGACCCCAGCGGAGCCAGAATGACCCTCGACCCGGCGATCCCGTGGACCTCCCTGCCGCAAGCGACCGCCTGGATGCGACGCTGGCTGGCGACGGCCGCGCTGCCGGTCTGGGCGACGCTCGGCCAGGATCACGCCAACGGCGGCTTCCGCGAAGCCCTGACGCCCGACGGCCAGGTCGCCGACCCGGAACGTCGGGCCCGGGTGCAGGCTCGCCAGGTCTTCGTCTTCGCCCGCGCCGCCGACGCCGACTTCGCCGGCCCGTGGATCGCGGCGGCCCGGCGGGGCATGGAGTTCTTCCTCACCTACGCCCGCCGCGCCGACGGCCTGCTCTGCACCCTGATGGCGCCGGACGGCGAGGTGCTGGAGTCCTCGGCGCACATCTACGACCAGGCCTTCGCCCTCCTCGCCCTCGCGGCGCTCGCCGAGGCCGACGGCGCCCCGCGCTGGACCGCCGAGGCGCTGCGCCTGCGCTCGGCCCTCGACGCCCGCCGCCACCCGCCCGGCGGCTTCCGCGAGGCCGGACCACATCCGTTCCAGGCGACCGGCCACATGCACCTGCTCGAGGCCGCCTTGGCCTGGGAGGCGGCGGGCGGCGACGCGCGCTGGGCGACGCTGGCCGACGAGGTCGCCGGCCTCGCTCTCACCCGCTTCGTCGGCGCCGACGGCGCCCTTCGCAACGCCTTCGACGCCGACTGGACGCCGCTGGCCGGCGACGTCATCCAGCCGGGCCATCAGTTCGAGTGGGCTTGGCTCCTGGAGCGCTGGGGCCGCTTGCGCGGCCGGCCCGACGCCCGGGCCGCCGCGCGCCGGCTCTACGCGGTCGGCCGCCTCGGCGTCGACGCCGAGCGCGGCGTGGCGATCGGCGCGCTGAGTTCGGATCTGCTGTCGGTGCGTGACGCCTCGGCCCGCCTCTGGGCCCAGACCGAGCACCTCAAGGCGGCGCTGATCCTCGGCGAGGAGGAGCATGCCCTGCAGGCGGCCCGCAGCCTGCGCCGCTATCTGCAGGCCCCGGCCAACGGTCTGTGGCGCGACCGGATGAAGGGCGACGGCGCCTTCGTCGACGAAGCTGCGCCGGCCAGCAGCTTCTATCACATCCTCGGGGCTTTCCTGGAGCTCGAGAAGACTGCTGGCGCCGACCGGCTCGCCGCCGCCTAGATCGCCGCCGACGCCGACTGCCAGACGATCGCCACCAGGCCGACCCCGGACCCGAGCGCGGCCAGCTGATCCATCAGCCTCGCCACCGGATCGCCCCCGTGCCGCAGCCGGCCTATCGACAGCCAAAGCAGGCTCGCCGCCGCGGCCGCGCAGGCCGCGCTGAACGCCAGGGCCAGCAGCCGCCAGGGCGCGGCGTCCTCGGCCACGGTCTGCGCCTCGACGCTGGCGATGGCGTAGAGGCCGCTGAAGTGGACCAGCCAGATCAGCAGCCCGCCCAGCCCCCAGGTCCAACGCCGCACGTCAGCCTCCCGGGAACAGTCGCGGCAAGGCGGCGGCGAAGGCGCCCTGGCCGGCGCTGAAGACGACGAACAGGCCGACCAGCTCGAAGCTCGCCGGTTGGTCCGCCCGGACATAGCGCCAGGCCAGCCGCAGTCCGACGTAGAGCGCCATCATCAACCCAGTGGCGACGAACAGCCCCTGCCAGGACAGCAGCATGGCGACGCTGGCGCCCTGCGGCCCGCTCTTGGGGTCGAGTCCGGCGCCCAGCCAGCCGTTCAGGTCGAGGCCGAACCCGGCCGTGAGCGCCGCGATGGCGAGGATCAGGCTCAGGCTCGCGACACCGGGGCTGCGCGGGCCGTCGTGGACCAGGGCCCGGACTCCGATCCACGCCAGCACGGCGGCGGCGGCCATCAGGGCGAGGATCAGGACCAGGGAGTCCTGCGGCGGCGGCGCCCAGAGGTCCGGCCGCGTGCTCCACAGGAAGACGTAGGAGAACCCGGCCAGCAGCGCGACCATGCCGCCGACGGTCAGGGTGATGACCATCGCCCACCAGCCGTGGCCTTGCACCCCCGAGGCGTAGCTGGGGGCCAGGATGCCGCCGCCGATGTCGACCGTCGGCTTGTCCATCGGCCGGTCCATCAGCCAGCACCACTGGAAGAGGGTGTAGATCGCTGCGACGCCGCTGATCGCCGCGGCCACATAGGCCTGGACAGTCAGCAACAGGAAGAAGCCGGCGGTGAACACCGCCGCCCAGACGTGCCAGGCCGACGGCTTGGGCATGCGCAGAAGGAACTGCGGCTCGGCGTTCAGGGTGCTTGTGACGATGGTCTCGCGCCCACCGGTCGGGTTGTCGGGCAGGAAATGGCGTCCGGCCGCGACCTCGGCCGACAGGCTCTTCTGATCCCACAGGGGATAAAGGCTCTTCACCACCGGGATCGAGCGCACCGAGTAGAGATCGTTGGGCAGCCATTCCAGCCCGGGTCCGTCGTAGACATTGCCGGCGTTGTCCTCGCCGAACGGCCGGAAGTTGCGCGCCATGTCGGCGATCCACAGCGCGACGGCGGCGGCGAACAGGTAGGCGCCGGCGGTGGAAAGCTGGTTCGGCAGGTCCCAGTCGCGGCCGGGCAGGTAGGTGTAGACCCGCCGCGGCATACCCATCAGCCCGCTCAGGTGCATCGGCAGGAAGGCCAGGTGCATGCCGGCGAACATCAGCCAGAACACCCACTTGCCCAGCCGGTCGCTCAACGGACGCCGGCTGACCAGCGGCGTCCAGTAGTAGATCGCCGCGAACATGGGGAAGACCATTCCCCCGATCAGCACATAGTGCAGGTGCGCGACGACGAAATAGGTGTCGTGGGCCTGCCAGTCGAACGGGACCATGGCCACCATCACCCCGGTCAGCCCGCCCATCACGAAGATGACGAGGCCGCCGATTGCGAACAGGCCCGGCGCGCTGAATCGCATTCGCCCGGCGGCCAGGGTTGCGATCCAGGCGAAGACCTGCACCCCGGCTGGAACGCTGACGGCCATCGAGGCGGCGGAAAAGACGTTCACGGACGCCCGCGGCATGCCCACCGTGAACATATGGTGGGCCCACACCCCGAAGGAGATGAAGCCGGTCGCCAGCATCGCCAGCACCACCAGCCGGTAGCCGACGAGCTCCGTTCGGGCGATTGCCGGAATGATCGTCGACATCGCCCCGGCCGCCGGCAGGAAGATGATGTAGACCTCCGGATGGCCGAAGAACCAGAACAGGTGCTGCCAGAGCAGCGGGTCGCCGCCTTTGACGCTATCGAAGAACGGCCAGCCGAACGCCCGCTCCAGCTCCAGAAGCAGGGTCGCCAGGATCACCGACGGGAAGGCGATGACGATCATCCCGGCGAAGATCAGCATCGCCCAGGCGAAGATCGGCAGCTTGTCGAGGGTCATGCCGGGCGCGCGGGTGCGCAGCACGCCGACGATGATCTCGATGGCCCCGGCGATGGCCGAGATCTCGATGAAGCCGATGCCGAGCAGCCAGAAATCGGCGTTGATCCCCGGCGAGTACTGCATCCCCGTCAGCGGCGGGTACATGAACCAGCCGCCGTTCGGCGCGAGGCCGACGAAGATCGAGCCGAAGAACGCCAGGCCACCGATCAGATAGGCCCAGAAGGCGTAGGCCGACAGCCGCGGAAACGGCAGGTCGCGCGCTCCCAGCATCTGGGGCAGCAGCAGCACGCCCAGCGCCTCCACCGCCGGCACCGCGAACAGGAACATCATCATGGTCCCGTGCATGGTGAAGAGCTGGTTGTAGGTCTCCTGCGGCAGGAAGCCGTTCAGCGGCAGGGCCAGCTGGGTGCGCATCAGCACCGCCAGTGTCCCGGCCAGGACGAAGAACAGCATCGCTGCGCCGAGGTAGTAGACGCCGATGTAGTTGTTGTTGATCGCCGTCAGCCACTCCCAGCGTTTCGGCCCGCACCAGGCCTCCTCGAGGGCGGCGAGCTCGCCAGGCGGGCGCGGCCCGGCGGTGGGAAAGCGGTCGTAGAGCCGGGGGTCGAAGCCGGTTTCCGAGCTCACTTCAGGCCGTCCAGCCAGGCGGCGAGCGCCCGCAGCTCGGGGCCGTTCAGCACCGCATAGGCCGGCATCCGATTGCCGGGCTTTATCGCCTGGCTGTCGGCGATCCAGCCGGCGAGGGCCCCCTGGCTGTTGGGCAGGATGCCGGCGCCGAGCGTGCGGCGCGAGCCGACGTGGGTCAGGTCGGGTCCGGCCAGGCCGTTGGCCGGCGTCCCGCGCACCGTGTGACAGGCGCCGCAGCCGGCGGCGGCGAACACCTGCGCGCCGCGCCCGGTCGGCGGCGGCGCGGGCTGGGCGCGACGGGCGAGCAGGGCGTCGAACTCCGCCGGCGCATGGGCGACGACCACCAGCCCCATCAGCGCGTGCGGCCCGCCGCAGAACTCGGCGCACTGGGCCGGATAGGCGCCGGGACGCGCCGCC
>NZ_JBIIGK010000183.1:0-5181 GCF_044236515.1 Phenylobacterium sp. | reverse complement strand
CGGTTGCAGGCCTCGCAGAAATTGTGGCTCAGCGGGGTGATGAAGCCGAGCCGGCCGCCGGTCTCGGCGACCTCGACGTAGCGGGCCGGGCCGCCGGTCTGCAGCGGGATGTCGCGCAGCGCCCAGAAGCTTTCGAGCTCGGCGCGGACGGTCCGGAGCGAGAGATACTGGTCCGTGCGATCGGCCTCGACCTCGCCGAGGGGCATGGTCTCGATCAGGGTCATGTCGCAGCCGCGGGCGTGAGCCCAGGCGATCAGGTCGGCGAGTTCGCCGGCGTTGTCGTCCTTGAGCGCCACGGCGTTGATCTTGACCCTCAGCCCGGCGGCCTGGGCGGCGTCGATGCCGGCGATCACCCGGGCCACGTCGCCGCCGCGGGTCAGGCGGCGGAAGAGGGCCGGCTTGAGCGTGTCCAGCGAGACGTTGATCCGCCGGACGCCGGCCTGCGCCAATTCGCCGGCGAATTTCTCCAGCTGAGTGCCGTTGGTCGTCAGGGTCAGCTCGTCGAGGGCGCCGCTCGCCAGATGCCGGCCGAGGCTGCGGACGAGGTCCATCACGCCCTTGCGGACCAGCGGCTCGCCGCCGGTCAGACGCAGCTTGCGTACGCCGAGGCCGACAAAGGCCGAGGCGATGCGGTCGAGCTCCTCGAGTGTCAGCACCTCCGCCTTCGGCAGGAAGGTCATGTGCTCGGCCATGCAATAGACGCAGCGCAGGTCGCAGCGGTCGGTCACCGACACGCGCAGATAGGTCACGGTCCGGCCAAAGGCGTCGACCAGCGACGGAAGCCCTTGCGGCGGGATGGGCGCGTGGTGCGTCATGCGCCCGTAACATAGAGGGGATGAGCCGGTGACGACAGGGGCAGACGCCACAGAGGCCGGGCCGACGCCGCCGTTCGAGGCGGTGGTGCTGGCGGCCGGCGCCGCCAGCCGGTTCGGCGGCGGCAAGCTGCTGGCCCCGTACATGGCCGGCGTGCTGCTCGACGGGGCGCTGGCCGCCGCCCTGGCCGCTCCGGCCCGCAGCGTCACGGTGGTGACCGGCGCCGACGAGGAAGCGGTCGTCGCCGCGGCGATCCGGTTCGCCGACCGGGTCGGCCAGCACGAGCGGCTGCGGATGGTCCACGCCGCCGATTACGCCGACGGCATGGCCCATTCCCTGCGGATGGGGATCGCCAGCCTGCCGGCCGACTGCGCCGGGGCGTTCGTCTTTCTCGGCGACATGCCGCGCGTCCCGCGGGAGGTGCTGGCCCCCCTGGCCGCGGCGGTGCGCGCGGGGGCGGCGGCGGCGGCCCCCGTGTTCGAGGGCCAGCGCGGGCATCCGGCCCTGTTGTCGGCGGCGCTGTTTCCGGAGCTGCTCGGCCTGGTCGGCGACGCCGGGGCCCGGCGGGTGCTGGACGGGCTCGGCCCGCGCCTGGCCCTGGTCGAGGCGGCCGACGACGGGGTGCTGTTCGATGTCGACCGCCCGGGCGACCTGGCCGGAAGCTGACAGCTGGCCGCGTCCGACGGTCAGGCGGAGTTCATCTGCGACCCGACATAAGGGAGCGGCTCGGCGGGGGCGATTTGCGTCCCGGGCGAGTTAGGATAGCAATGCGCCGCCCGGAGCACTCGGGGGCGCGGATCTCAGGGAGAGCCACTTGCTTCGTTCGATTTCCGCGGTCGCCGCTCTCAGCCTCATCGCCACGCCGGCCCTGGCCGCGCCCGACGGCGCGCAGCTGTTCAACATGCGTTGCAAGGCCTGCCATGGCGGCGGCACGATCGCCCCGCCGCTGAAGGGCGTCGCCGGCGCCAAGATCGCCAGCAAGCCGGGCTTCAAGTACTCCGACGGGCTGAAGAAGAAGGCCGGCGTCTGGACCGACGCCAACCTCAACACCTTCCTCGCCGGGCCGGCCAAGTTCGCGCCGGGCACCCGGATGATGATCTCGGTCGCCAAGCCCGAGGACCGCACGGCGATCATCGCCCACCTGAAAACCCTGAAGTAGGGCCAAGTCCGCATGGACGCCTTTCCCGCCTTCTTCCCGTTGGCCGGCCGCACCGTGGTGATCGCCGGAGAGGGGGAGGCGGCGGAGGCCAAGGCGCGACTGTTCGAAGGCTCGCCCGCCCAGGTGCGCCGCGTCAGCGGCGCCGACGCGCTCTCGCCGACCGCCTACGAGGGCGCGGCCCTGGCCTTCATCGCCTCGGCCGACGACGGGTTCGCCCGCGCCGCGTCCGATGCCGCGCGCAAGGCGCGGGTGCCGGTCAACGTCGTCGACCGGCTGGAGCTTTGCGACTTCACCACGCCGGCGGTGGTCGACCGCGGCGAGGTGGTGGCGGCGGTCGGCACGGCGGGGGCCTCGCCGATGCTGGCGACGCTGCTGCGGCATGACCTGGAGACGCGGGTGCCGGAAGGCGCCGGCCGCGTCGCCGCCCTATTCCGCACCCTGCAGGACGAGGTCCGCAACGCCCTGCCCGAGGCGCACCGGCGCCGGGCCTTCCTGCGCGCGGCCCTGACGGGGCCGGCGGCTCAGGCGGCGCTGTCCGGCGACATGGAGACGGCGACACGCCGGCTGCGCGAGGCGCTGGCCGAGGACGGCCCGAGCCTCGGCGTCGTGCAGGTCCTGGACGGCCGCGGTCCCGCCGATCACCTGACCCTGAAGGCCAGCCGCGCGCTGGCCGCCGCCGACGTGCTGGTCTGCGACGCCGGGGTCGACCCGAACGTCGTCGCCCTGGCGCGCCGCGACGCCGAGCGCATGGCCCCGGAGGCGCTGTCGCCGGAGCGGCTGCACGAGATGGTCGAGGCGGGCATGCGGGTGCTGCGGCTGCATCTCGGCCACCTGCCGGCGGAAGACCTCGCCGCGGCCAGCGTGACGATCGAGGTGCTGCCGGTCGTCGAGGACTGAGACGTCAGTCGAGCGGGCGACCGCGGGTCTCCGGCAGCAGGAACAGGCAGGCAAGGGCCGACACCGCCGTGAAGGCGAACGGGTACCAGAGCCCTGAATAGATATCGCCGCTGGCGGTGACGATGGCGAAGGCGGTGAACGGCACGAAGCCGCCGACCCAGCCGGTTCCGATGTGATAGGGCAGCGACAGGCCGGTGTAGCGGATGCGGGTCGGAAACAGCTCGACCAGGCAGGCCGCGATCGGCCCGTAGAGGGCGGTCGCCGCCACCACCAGGATCATCAGGGCGCCGAACGCGGCGACGAGATTCATCCGCTCCGGCGTCGCGCCGGACGGATAGCCGGCCTCGGTCAGGGCCGCCTTGATGCGGGCTTCGACACCGGCCTTGGCGGCCTTGGCGGCGGGCGGCGCGAGGCCGCCGACGTCGCCCGAAGCGACGACCCGCTCGCCGATCCGGATCTGCGCGGGTTGGCCGGCCGGGCCGTCCTCGGTGGCGTAGGAGACGCCGGCGTTGGCGAGGGTGCTCTTGGCGATGTCGCAGGAGCTGGTGAACTGCGCCTTGCCCACCGGATCGAATTGCAGGGAGCAGTCGGCGGGGTCGGCCACGACGACCACGGGCGTGCGCTCGGTCGCCTCGGCCATCGCCGGGTTGAGCGTGCGCGACAGCAGGTGGAAGGTCGGGAAATAGGCCGCCAGCATCAGCACCATGCCGAACAGCATCACCGGCTTGCGGCCGAGCTTGTCGGACAGCCAGCCGAAGAAGACGTAGAGCGGCGCGCTGGCCAGGGTGGCGAACAGCATCAGCATGTTCACCGTCTCCGGCGGGGCCTTCAGGAAGCGCTCCATGAAGGTCTGCACGTAGAAGAAGGCGGTGTACCAGACGGCGCCCTGGGCGAACATGATGGCCACCAGGGCGATCAGCACGATCTTCAAGTTCGGCCAGTGGCCGAAGGCTTCCCTGAACGGGGCTTTCGAGGCCTGGCCCTCAGCCTTCATCTTGGCGAACGACGGGCTCTCGGAGAGCTTGAGCCGCATCCAGATCGAGATGGCCAGCAGGCCGGCCGAGATCAGGAACGGGATGCGCCAGCCCCAGGCGTCGAACGCCTCCGGCCCATAGAGGGCGCCGACCGCCAGACGGGTCAGCAGGATGACGGTCAGGGCGCCGATCAGGCCGAGCGCCGCCGAGGTCTGCACCCAGCTGGTCGAGCGGCCGCGGGCGTTGGGCGGCGCGTGCTCGGCGACATAGACCGCCGCGCCGCCGTACTCGCCACCGAGCGCGAAGCCCTGGACGACGCGCATCAGGACCAGCAGGGCGGGGCCGACGATCCCCGCCTGAGCGTAGGTCGGCAGCAAGCCGATGGCGAAGGTCGCGCCGCCCATCAGGGCGACGGTGATCAGGAAGGCGCCCTTGCGGCCCGCCTTGTCGCCGATACGGCCGAACACCAGGGCGCCGAGCGGCCGGAACAGGAACCCAGCGCCGAAC
This sequence comes from Phenylobacterium sp., assembly GCF_044236515.1. Lineage (GTDB taxonomy): Bacteria > Pseudomonadota > Alphaproteobacteria > Caulobacterales > Caulobacteraceae > Phenylobacterium. The sequence continues at coordinate 831 of NZ_JBIIGK010000183.1, read as the reverse complement.
AAGGCCAGGGCGGCAATGTAGCCGGCGGTTTCCGGCAGGCCGGAGAAGAAGGTCCGCGAGATGACCTGGATCAGGCTGCCGAAGACGAAGAAGTCGTACCACTCGAATGCCGTGCCGGCGGACGAGGCGGCGACCACGGTGGTCAGCGACGTTTCCTTATGCGGCGTCTCGCCCGCGCCTACGGCGGCCTCGGCCATGCCCCTAATCCCCCATTGCTTTGCGTCCTGCATAGCACCGTGTGGCGAAGCGGTGGAAGCGTCCCGCTGCGCATGGACTTCCCCCGCCGAACGCCGCACCGTACGACCCCCGCGACGAATCCCCGGCGAGACTTCCAAGCTTGGTCGATCCGAATCTTCCGCCCGCCGAGCCGCTCACGCCTCGTCGCCCACGCCCGGTCCACGTCCTGCTGGGCGCCCTCGTCGCGGTGCTGGCGTTCGCCGTCTGGCTGAGCTGGGCCTTGCCCCTGGGACGGGCGCTGGAGCCGCTGGAGAGCCCGACGCTGGTGCTGGTCACGGCAGACGGGAAGCCGTTCGCACGCCGCGGGTCCTACAAGGAGGCGCCGGTCGAGGCGGGCAAGCTGCCGAAGCATGTGACCGGGGCTTTCGTCGCCATCGAGGACCGGCGGTTCTACAGCCATATCGGCCTCGACCTGCGCAGCATCGGACGGGCGGTGCGGACCAATGTCGAAGAGGGCGGCATCCGCCAGGGCGGCTCGACGATCACCCAGCAACTGGCCAAGAACGCCTTCCTGACCAGCCGCCAGACCCTGCGCCGCAAGGCCCAGGAGGCGCTGATCGCGCTCTATCTGGAGGCGCGGCTCAGCAAGGACGA
>NZ_JBIIGK010000182.1:0-5209 GCF_044236515.1 Phenylobacterium sp. | reverse complement strand
GCTACGTCTACAACAAGCGCGACTACACGCTCGACTTCACGCTCGGCAACATGACCGTCTACGGCTCGCTGCCGTGGGTGCCGGCTGGCGGCCGGGTGTCCAACTGGAACATCGACACCCAGAAGAGTTTCACCCAGGAGTTCCGCGCCTCGATCGGCTCCAAGGAGGACCGGTTCAGCGGCACGGTCGGCCTGTTCTACAATTTCCAGCGGCAGTTCGAGAACGAGTACGCCGAGTGGAACAACTTCACCCAGCTGCAGTCGTTCTTCTTCATCCCGCCCGCCACCACCCCGTTCGGCCCGCAGTACGCCAACTGGCAGAACATCTGGGGCACGCCGATGATCGGCCCCAACGGCGCTGGCTATTTCGACTACGTCATCAAGTCCAAGGAGCGTCAGTCCTCGGCCTTCGCCCAGTTTGACTTCAAGCTGACGCCGCGCCTCACGCTGACCGCCGGCCTGCGCTACTCGGTGAACCAGCTGAAGTACTCGCTCGACGCCGACGGCCCGATCAACAACACCAACGCCCCGTTCGGCGCCCCGTGCCCGACCGGCCAGACCTGCGTGTTCAACGCGCCGGGTCCCTTCGCCCCGTCGTTCGCCCAGGCCAACGAAGAGGTCACCGAGAACATCTTCACGCCGAAGATCGGGCTCAGCTTCCAGGCCGACGAGCGCAACCTGTTCTACGCCTCGGCCAGCAAGGGCTTCCGTCCCGGCGCCGCCCAGGCGCCGCTGCCGACCGGCTGTAACGGCGACCTCGCCGCCTTCGGCTTCTTCGACAGCAACGGGCGTCCGGCGACCCCGCCGACCATCGAGTCCGACAGCCTGTGGAGCTACGAGGCCGGCGCGAAGAACCGCCTGCTCGGCGGCGCCCTGGTCCTCGACACCAGCGTCTACCTGATCAAGTGGAAGAACATCCAGACCAGCCTGCTGCTGCCGCAGTGCGGCTACGGCATCAACACCAACTTCGGCGCGGCGGAGGTCAAGGGCATCGACCTCGGCGCCACCTGGCAGGCTACGCCCAACCTGCTGCTGATGGGCAGCCTCGCCTACACCGACGCCACCCTGACCGAGGGCCTCGACAGCCCCTCCGGCGTCATCCTCGCCGAGGGCACGGCGGTGCCGGGCTCGGGTCCGCCGCTGAACGTCACGGTCGGCGCCCGGATCGAGCTGCCGTTCGCCGAGCAGTATCGACCGTACCTCCGCGTCGACGCGGTGGCCTTCTCCAAGGCCCGCCGCACCGGCCGGGCGGTGCGCGAGGCGTTCAACTTCGATCCGCTGCTGCAGCCGAACGATGCCTACACGATCGTCAACATGCGGGCCGGCTTCGAGCTCGAGAACGTCGAGGCCTCCCTGTTCGTCAACAACCTCCTCAACGAGGACAAGCTGCTCGACGTCCAGCACTCCTACCCCGCCTTCCAATGGCAGGGTCGCCCGATCCGTCCGCGGGTCATGGGCGTGACGGTCACCTACCGCTACTGATCGGAGAGCATATGCGCGTCGCCCGCCGGATGTTTCGATCCATTGTTCATGGGCTGGCGTTCGCGCTGCTCGGCCTGGCGGCGGCGACCTCCGCCGCTGCCCAGGCGAATCCGGCGCCGGACCTCGTCCTGACCAACGGGCGAATCTACACCGGCGCCGGCGCTGACCCCTGGGCCCAGGCCATCGGGCTCAAGGGTGACCGCATCGTCTTCGTCGGCCGCGCCGACCAGGCGTCCGCCCTGGCTGGCGCGGCCAGGGTGGTGGACCTGCGCGGCGGCTTCGTCATGCCGGGCATGTTCGACGCTCACATCCATCCGGGCATGGTCGCCGTCATGGGGCCCGGCCACCCCATCGTCGATTCCGTCGCGCCCAAGGGCGACCAGGACGGCCCGCTCCCGACCCGCACCAAGGCGGCCTTCTTCGCCGCCCTGCGCGAGCACGCCAGGAAGCGGCCGGACGAACAGCTCGTCCGCCTGTGCTGCTGGAACGTCGAACAGTTCGCCCCGAGCGGCCCCGACCGCCGCGAGCTCGACGCCATCTGGCCGAACACCCCGGTGGTGATCTTCGACAACTCCGGCCACAGCTACTGGGCCAACAGCACCATGCTGCGCCTGCTGGGCGTGACCAAGGCGACGCCGGACCTGACGCCCGTCTCGTTCATGACCCGCGACGCCCACGGCGAGCCGACCGGCTGGCTGAAAGAGTTCATCGCCACCGACAAGCTGGCGGCGCTGTGGTTGCTGCCCGACGACAAGCTCCGCCTGCGGATGAAGGCCTACCTCGATTTCCTGGCCCGCAACGGCGACACCGCGGTGTTCGACGGCGGCAACTACGGGCTCGAGGAACACATCTACAAGGCCGTCGCCGACCTCGACCGCGCCGGCCAGCTGCCGGTCCGCTACTTCGGGTCCTATCACATCTGGAAACCCGAGCAGTTCGACCTCGCCATCCCGACGCTGCGCCGCCTCCAGGCCGCCTACGGCACGTCCCACGTCACCATCAACACCGCCAAGATCCACTACGACGGCGTCGAGAACCTCGGCAGCGCCTGCGAGCCGATCCCCACCGCCGCCGACCCCGGCCGTCGCCGGGTCATCGCGCCCCGCGCCCGCCTGACGCGCTTCATCCGCGACCTCGACGACGCCGGCATGGACCTGCACATCCACGCCCTGACCGCCTGCGCCTCCGACGAGGCCCTCGACGCCATCGAGGACGCCCGCAAGCAGCTCGGTCGGCCGCTGCGCATCCACGTCGCCATCTGCCACCTGGCCCATGTCGACGCCGCCAACATCGCCCGCTTCCGCGAGCTCGACGTCACCGCCAACTTCACTTCCCAGTGGTTCGGCGGCGCCTGGGGCGCGGGCGAGGGCTTCCGCCAGCCGATGGGCAGCATCCTCCGGACCGGCGCCAACGTCTCGGCCGGCAGCGACATCCTCTACGACAGCGGCATCTCGACCACCCGCCCGCTGATCGGCGTGCAACAGAGCATGACCCGCGCGCCCAGTCCCGGCGGCCCGGTCAACCAGGCGGCCGAACGGCTGACCCTGGCGGAGGCCCTCTTCTCCTACACCCTCGGCGGCGCCCGCCAGCAGGGCGTCGGCGACCAGATCGGCACCCTCGAGGCGGGCAAGCGCGCCGATCTCGTCGTCCTCGGCGCCGACCCCTTCCAGGCCGACCCCTTCGACGTCGCCAAGATCCCGGTCCGGGCGGTGCTGATGGACGGCGCGGTCACCGCCGGCAGCCTCGACTGATGCGCGCGCTCGCCCTGGCGCTCCTCCTCGCCGCCGCGCCGGCGGCCGCGGTCGCCGAGGCGCCGCTGAAGATCCTGCGCTTCCAGCCCGACGGCCCGCATCCGGGCGCGATGAAGACCTACGGCTACGGCGCCTCGAAAATCTACATCTACGACGGCGCCATGAACGGCCCCTCGGCCGGCGCCTGGTCCTCGCCCGACCTCTCCAGCCCGATGGCGCGCTGGAACTTCGCCTCCTACATCAAAGTGCTGGAGGGCGAGGTCACCTTCCGCCCCAAGTCCGGCCCCGACATGACCTTCCGGCCGGGCGAGTCGATCTTCTTCCCGCGCGGCACGGAGTTCTCCTGGTTCCGCACGCGGGACCTGAAGGAATATTTCGTCGTCTTCGACTTCGCCCCGCCGGGCGCCCCGGCTCCGGTCGCAGACCCGCAGGTCGTCCGCCTCGATCCCGCCGGCCCGCCGCGCGACATCTACAAGGGCCCGAACGGCGCGGCCATGCGCCTGTGGACGACCCCGCCGGTGACCACCCCCGCCGCCCACGTCGCCGCGAACCCCGAGCTGCTGGTCTTCCTCGAGGGGCACGTCACCCTCCGCACCGCGTCCGGCCAGGTCGAGCGCTTCGGCCCCGGCGACGTCGCCCTGACCCCGCGCGGCCTCGCCTACACCTGGACCAGCGACGCCGCCCGCCTCTACCGCGTCGTCCTCGACAACCCCGCGCCCCGCTAGCCGGCCCTCGACCTCCGCGCGCCGCCGCGCTACCCCGGCGCCATGGCCCGCCCCAAGCACACCGTCCCGGAGTTCGACATCGTCGTCGACGCCGAGCCCTACGTCTGGCGCCTGCAGCGCAAGCCGCGCTGGTCGTCCGACCCCAAGGAGCGCCACGGCATGGCGCTGGCCGTCCGCCACAAGGAAGGCCAGCGCGAGGCGGTCCTCGAGTTCCCCTTCGGTCCCCAGCCGCGGTTCGGCGCGCCGCAGCTGCAGCCGGCCCAGATCGACACCCGTCTCGTCGCCCGCGCCATCGCCTCGGCCATCGCCGCCGGCTGGGAGCCGCTGTCCCGCGGCAAGACCGTCACCATCGTCGTCGACGCCGACGGGGCCTGATCTTCCGGCGAGATCGGCCATGGACATCCGGCCCGTTCCGCCCAACCTTGGCCGCTCCACCAACCGGAGAGCACCGATGCGTATCCTGACCCTGGCCGCCGTGGCCGCCGCCGCCCTGTCCCTCGCCGCCTGCTCGCAGAAGACCGAAGAGAGCGCCGCCGCCACCGGCGACGCCGCCGCCTCGACCGCCGCCGCGGCCGGCGACACCGCCATGTCCGCCGCCGGCGACGCGGCCACTAACACCGCCGCCGCCGCCGACGCGGCCGCCGCCAACACCGCCGCTGCGGCGAACACGGCCGCCGCCAACGCCCAGGCCGCCGGCGCCGCCGCCGACGCCGCCGTCACCACCCCGGCCGAAGCCCACTAAGCCTCGCGCTACCTCCCCGCCGCCCCGCGCGGCGGGGAAACCGCACGCCTAGTCGACCTCCTGCCAGCCATCGGGCCCCAGGACCTCCTTCACCACCCGGCCGCCCTCGTGGTCGATGGTCAGAGACACGGTCCGCGCCTGCCCCGTCGCCGGGTCGACGTCGCGCTCGAACCGCCGGACCAGGATGGTCTGCGCCGGCGGCGCCTCCTTCGCCGGCTCGGCCGCCTTCAGCCGATAGACCCGCGGCGCCATCACCCCCGCCATCCAGCGCAGGTGCCCCAGCCGCACCTGGGTCAGGTACGCCGTCTCCGGCGTCGCCGCCTCGGCCAGCTCCCAGCCGTGGTCGCAGAACCAGTCGGCCCGCGCCGCCATCCCCTCGCGCACCAGGTCGTCGAACCCCGCCACGTGCGCGCGCCAGTAGCGCACGGTCGACATCGACGGCATCGCCCGGTCGCGGGTGATCGACGTCAGGCTCTCGCCGCCGCACAGCCGCTCGAAGATCGCCTCCGC
>NZ_JBIIGK010000051.1:0-18648 GCF_044236515.1 Phenylobacterium sp. | reverse complement strand
CGATCGATCTGCGCCAGCGCCGCCTCGAGCGCGCGCTGCTTGTCTCCGTCTTCCTTGCCCACGAGCCTCAACGCCGATTGCGACATGCCAAGCCCTCTCTATCCCACGATTCCGCCAAGCCACGCCCCGCGCGGCCCCAATGACTCACACGTACATGCTTTGTTCCATGTTCGCAAGATGTTCTCCGCTCGCGCAGGGACAGGCTGAGGACGTGATCCTGCAGGACCACGCATTTAGGTGCGAGAGAACCGACCAAGGCTGTTCAGCAGCCCCCTGGCGAACCGCAGAGGGCGCGGACGACGTCCAGGCGTGCGGCCCGACCGCGCTCCACAGCCGAGTCATTTCATCGGAGCAGGCCGCCGCCGAACATCTCCAGGGACACGCGCCAACCTGCGGTGGTTTTCCTGAACACATAGAGCACGTGGTACTTCTGATCCGGCTCCGGCGAAGTCGCGCCGCGCCCTCGGCAGGTCAGGTTGGTGAAGGCGGCGATCACGCCTTCCGAGGCCGAAACCGGGCCGAAGACAGCAAACCTGCAGCGCCGCTGACCCGGCGCGGCGAGGGAGTCCAGGAAGCCGGCGATGGCGCGTTCCTCCGCGGCGATCCCCACGCGCGGCGCGTCGACCCCGTAGCCGGTGACCACCGTGTCCGTCGTGTACATCTCGCGCGTCAGGACGTCGGCCGGCGCGCCGCTTTCGATGATCTCCTCGAGCCGGCGGAAGGTCGCTTCGAGCTCACGCTCGACAGGAGTCGGTGCCTGCGCGGCGGCAGGCGCGCCGCACATGAGGCCGGCGCCGAGGAATGCCAGGGCCGCAAGCCGGAAAACCTGTCTCATCATCGTCCCTTCGTCTGGATCAGGCGCTGAACTGCGCCTCGGTCTTGGCCCGGACTTCATCCAGCGTGACGTCGGCCGCCAGCTCGAGCAGCGCGGGCGGGCGGGCGCCCTTTCGGTCGATGGCGAAGACCGCCAGATCCGTGACCAACAGGTCGACCACCCCAGCGCCGGTGAGCGGGAGGCTGCAGCGAGGCAGGAACTTGGCCGCTCCGGACTTGTCGGTGTGGTCCATCACCACGACCACGCGCCGCACGCCGGCCACGAGGTCCATGGCGCCGCCCATGCCCTTGATCATCTTGCCAGGGACCGTCCAGTTGGCGAGATCGCCATTCTCCGCGACCTGCATGGCGCCGAGGATCGCCAGGTCGATATGGCCGCCCCGGATCATCGCGAAGCTTTCGGCCGAGCTGAAGAAGCTGGAGGTCGGCAGGGCGGTGACCGTCTGCTTGCCGGCGTTGATCAGGTCGGCATCGACCTCGTCCTCGTAGGGGAACGGACCGATGCCCAGTAGGCCGTTCTCGCTCTGCAGGGTCACCGATACGCCCGTGGGGACGTGGTTGGCGACCAGCGTCGGGATGCCGATGCCGAGATTGACGTAGTCGCCGTCGTGCAACTCGCGCGCCGCACGCGCCGCCATCTCGTCCCGGGACCAGGCCATCAGGCCCCCTCCCCGGCCATCGCGGCCGGGCGCGGCCGTGTGGTGCGGAACTCGACCCGCTTCTGGTAGTCGCGGCCCTGAATGATGCGATCGACATAGATCCCCGGGGTGTGCACCGCGTCGGGGTCGAGGGCGCCGACCGGCGCCAGCTCCTCGACCTCGGCCACGCAGACCTTCCCGGCCGCCGCCATCACCGGATTGAAGTTGCGGGCTGTCTTGCGGAACACGAGGTTGCCCTCGGGATCGCCCTTCCAGGCCTTGACGATGGACAGGTCGGCGCGAAGCCATCGCTCCATCACGTAGCGTTCGCCGTCGAACTCGCGGACCTCCTTGCCCTCGGCCACGACGGTGCCGACGCCGGTCTTGGTGAAGAAGGCCGGGATGCCGGCTCCGCCGGCGCGGATCCGTTCGGCCAAGGTTCCCTGCGGATTGAGCTCCAGCTCCAGCGCGCCGGACAGGTAGAGGTCGGCGAACAGCTTGTTCTCGCCGATGTACGACGACACCATCTTGCGGATCTGCCCGTTGTTCAGCAGTTCCCAAAGGCCGAAGCCATCGGCCCCGCAGTTGTTCGAGACGACCGTCAGGTCCCGCACCCCGGCAGCCTTGAGCCCCTGGATCAAGTTCTCGGGATTGCCCGTCAGGCCGAAACCGCCGGACATGATCGTCATCCCGTCGAACAACAGCCCTTCGAGGGCGGAAGCGCTGTCCGCATGAACCTTGTTGGTCATCGGGAGCTCGCCTACCGGGCTTTCGAGCGGGAAACCTGCGCCTGTTCCTTGCCGTAGTCCTCCCAGCCGCGATTGATGATGTAGGCCTGCAGAGCGCGGACATCGTCGTCGCTGAAGTGCTCGAACTGCGGCATGCCGGTCTGGCGCAGTGCGCCATGCTTCAGGATGTCCGGCATGGCCTCGAAGCGAGCCTCCTGGATCATCCGAAGGTCTGGCACGTGACTGCCGCCCGTGACGGCCGCCGGGCCATGGCAGAGGCTGCAGCTGTTGGAATCGTAGACCCGCTTGCCGCGGGCGGCGAGCTCCTGCGGCTGCGGCGGGCGGACCGGCTTCGTCAGGCGCTTGACGGGCGTCGGCGGCAGACGCTTGTCACCCCCCAGGCCGAACGCGAGCAGTCGCGAGGGGGCCAGAGCCGTCTGGGGTGTGGACGCAAGATCACCGCCCGCCTTGACGGTCACCGATCCGCCGCCGTCCCCGGCCGGGACCAGGATCACCTGCTTACCGTTGACCGTCACCGTAGAGGGGCCGGCGAGGATCACGCTGCCTGTGTTGTAGGACCAGAGCACCTTGCCGGTGTCGGCGGCATAGGCGACGAACTTGCCGTCGGGCGTACCCTGCAGGACCAGGTTCCCGGCGGTGGACAAGGTCCCGCCGTTGATGGTCATCGGCAGGTCGACGTGCCAGCGCTCCTCCTGCTTGATCGGATCCCAGGCGACGAGACGGCCGTGGCGATTGGGAAGGGGAATCTCGCCGCCGTCGCCGTAGGCGGAGGGGAACAGGAAGGCCGGAATGTACGCGAGGCCGGTCTGGGGATTGTAGGACATCAGCGTCCAGGTGTGGGAGCCCCATCCGCCGGGGAAGGCGACGACCTGTTTTCCCGTTTTCCACTGCTTCAGATCTTCCTTGACCGTCAGCTTGCCGGTCTTGGGATCCATCGGCCCGTAGTTGGTCACCGGTACATAGTTGTTCGCCGAGATGAACTCGCCGGTCTTGGCGTCGAACAGGTAGAAATAGCCGTTCTTGGCCGCCTGCATGACGACCCGGCGTTTTCCGCCCGGCAATGGCAATTCGGCCAGCACGATGTGCGCCGCGCCGTCGCCGAGGTCCCACACGTCGCCCTGCACATACTGATGGTGCCAGACATACTCGCCGGTCTTGGCTTTCACCGCGATGATGCTGCTGGCGTACAGCATGTCGTGGTCGCCGAAGGATTTCTCCTTGCCCCAGGTGTTGGGGTTGCCCGTGCCGAAGATGAGGTAGTCGTTGACCGGGTCGTAGGTCATGCCTTCCCAAGGATTTCCGCCACCCTTGGAGAGCTTCCAGTAGTCCGGACCCCAGGTCTTGGACGCCAGCTCCATCTGGGGCGTCTCGAACGGCTTCGAAGGATCGCCCGGAACCGTGTAGACCCGCCAGACCCGCTTGCCGGTCTTGGCGTCGAAGGCGTCGACGAAGCCGCGCTCGGTGCCCAGCTCGTGGTTGTTGTTGCCGACGAACACCATGCCGCCGCCGACCCGCGGGGCCATGATGATCCCGTAGTCGCCCTTGGCGTCGCAGGACTTTGCCCGCCAGGCCTCCTTGCCGGTGCGGCGATCGACGGCGTGCAGTTCGCAGGCGCCGGAGTTGACGTAGACGCGGTCGTCATCGAGCGCGACGCCGCGGTTGTTGTTCACGCCGTAGAGCGCCGTGAGCGTCACCTCCGAAAGATCGAGGTCGGGCTCGTAGGTCCAGAGCAGCTTGCCGCTGGCAAGGTCGTGCGCCAGCACAACGCCGCGCGGCGCGCTCTGGTAGATCACGCCGTCCTTCACCAGCGGATTGCCGACCAGGCCATCGACCAGCGGAAGGTCGGCGTGCCAGAGCAGGCCGAGCGACTTCACATTGCTCTGGTTGATCTGGTCGAGCGGGCTGAACTGCTGGCTCCCGACATTGCCGCCGAGCAGCGGCCATTCGCTCGATCCGGTCTGCGCGACCGATCCAGTCAGGGGAACGGCGCAGGCGAGCGCCAGGGCGGCCACGCCGCAGAGACCACGCTTGAACATCGTCATCTTCCTTCGATCAGGGACAGCCGGCGGATCTGAGCCCGGCGACCGTCGCCATGCCTCCCTTTATTGACGCGGCACCTCGAACCCGAGCGGGCTGCGGCCCGCCTGCTGAGCCTCCCAGCCCACCCAGGCCTGGTTGATGATGTAGGCCTGCAAGGCGCGGACATCGTCGTCGCTGAAGTGCTCGAACTGCGGCATGCCCAGCTGCCGGAGCGCGCCCTGCTGGAGGATCTCAGGCATGGCGTCGAAGCGCTCCTTGCTGATCAACCGAAGGTCCGGCTTGTGACTGCCCGCGTTGACCGCGCCGCCGCCATGGCAGAGCGAGCAGCTGTTCGCGGCGTAGATCCGGGCGCCCTTAGCCGCCAGATCGGCCGGACGACGCGGAAGAATGGGCCGGGTCAGCCGCTTCGGCGCGGTCTCCGGCAGAGTCAGTTTCCCACCGATGGCGAAGGCCAGGAGCCGCGACGGCGCCAAGGTTCGGTCAGTGGTCATGTTGCGGATGCAGGCGTTGCCGCACGGCGTGGCCCCGCCGTCGCCCGCCGGAACGAAGATCATCTGCTTTCCATTGACGATGGCCGTCGACGGCGCGCCGAGGATCACGCTCTTGGAGTCGAAACGCCACAGCAGCTTACCCGTATCGGCAGCGTAGGCGAGGAAGCGCCCGTCCGGATTGCCCTGGATGACGAGATTGCCGGCGGTGGTCAGAACCCCGCCGTTGAACGGCACGGGATAGTCGACGCCCCACCGCTCCTTCTGGGCGATCGGATCCCAGGCGACGAGGCGGCCGCCGTAGCGGTACTTGTCTCCCGGCTGCATGCCGTAATCGCGCCGCCCGGCGGAGCCGCCGCGGATTGACGGGATCTGGAACGAGGGGATGTAGACGAGCCCGGTTTGCGGATTGTACGCCATCAGCTGCCAAGAGTGCGCGCCGGTCCCGCCCGGCAGGATGATCGTCTCGCGCTTGGCGTCGAGCCAGTATTTCGAGCTTTCCTTCGTGGTCAGCCTTCCGGTCTTCGGATCGATGGGGTTGAAGTTCTCGACCCCGGAATAGTTGTTGGCGGAGATGAACCTCCCGGTACGGGCGTCGAGCACGTAGAAGTAGCCATTCTTGGCGGCCTGCATGACCACCCGGCGACGGCCTTCCGGCAGCGGCAGCTCGGCCAGGACGATATGCGCCGCAGCGTCGGAATCGAACCCGTCCTCGCCGCCCGGCACCTGCTGGAAGTGCCAGACATAGGCGCCTGTCGTCGCGTTCACGGCGATGATGCTGTTGACGAAAAGCTCCTCGCCGCCATGGGAGCCGCGACCGGCAGGGTTGGCCGGGGCCGGATTGCCGGTGCCGAAGATCAGGAGGTTGGTGACCGGGTCGTAGGTCATGCCCTCCCAGACCGTGCCCGAGGCGCCCTTGTTCAGCTCCCAATAGTTGGCGGGCCAGGTCTTCGCCGCCATCTCCATCTGGGCGTTTTCGAACGGCTTCTTGGGATCTCCGGGCGTCGTATAGAAGCGCCAAAGATGGCGGCCGCTGGCCGCGTCGAACGCATCGACGAAGCCGCGCTCCGAGCCGATCTCGTGATTGTTGTTGCCGATGAAGACTTTACCGCCGCCGACCCGCGGAGCCATGATGATGCCGTAGTCGCCGGTCGGGTCGCAGGACTTGGCTCGCCAGAGCTCCTTGCCGGACTTGCGGTCGAGGGCGAACACCTGGCAGTCGCCGGTCGTGGCGTAGATCCGCGTCGCGTCGATCGCCAGGCCGCGAGTGTTGTTGGTGCCGTAGAGCGCCGTCAGGGACGCCTTCGAAAGGTCGAGGTCCGGCTGATGGACCCACAGCTCCCGGCCGCTTGCCGCATCATGCGCCATGACCACGCCGCGCGGCGCGCTCTGGTAGATGATGCCGTCGCGGATCAGCGGGTTGCCGACGAGGCCGCTCTGGGTCGGCAGGTCGGCGGCCCAGACGAGGCCAAGTTGGCCGACGTTGCGGTCGTTGATCTGAGACAGCTCACTGTACTGCTGGCTCTCGGGATTGCCGCCGAGGAATGTCCAGAGCGTGTCACCGGCCCGGGAGTTCGCCTGCCCGTGGACGACGCCAGCGGCCGCGCCGCAGACAACTGCCGCGGCGACGCCGAGCGCGATGGCCTTCCTGCCGATCCGAAACATCGTCGATCCTTCCGGGCTAGCGCCGCTTGGTCCAGATGAGGTCGTATTCTTGGGTCCAGGTCCGCCCCCCATCGGTGGTGATCAGCGACAGCTCGCTGACCTTGCCGTCGGGCCGGAGCATCAGCGACCATCGCTGCTGGCGGACGGAGCCGTCCGGCTGCTGCCGCGGCGGGACGGTGTACTCAATGCGGTTCGGCCCGACCTGGCGGCCGATGAAATAGTTGCTGTTGTTGTAGTCGGTGGCGAAGGCGTAGAGCCACGCACCGTTGTAGCGCGAGTAGCTGAAGACCCCGGCGACGCTGCCGGGTCCCGGGCCCGCCGGGCTCCAGGTCTGGCGCAGCGCGCAGTCGCCGAGCATCTTCTCGACCGTCACCTCGGCCGTCTTGCGATCGCCGTTGTGGACGTCCCAGGCGCCGAGGATGAAGTCCTGGGCGCGGTAATTCGGGTCCGTTCTGCAGGCGCTCGCCAGCTCCTGGCGGGTCTGACCGGCCGCACTGCCGGCGGTGATCAGCAGGGCGAGAAGGGGAAGCAGAGCTCTCGTTCTCATGATCCGGACTCCGACGAGATTTGGACGGTAAAGCTGGTGATCGGCCGAGACCCGGACGCCGGCCGGAGCCGGCGTCCGTTGCTGTTCCCGATCGTCAATACTGGAGGCGCGCGCCGACGCGCACGACGCGGCCGAAGACGTCATGCAGGCTGTCGTTGAAGGGCGCGTACCAAGCGTTGCCCGTCGTCGAAGTGACGATCGGCGGGTTCTTGTTCAGGACGTTGTCCACCGCTCCGTAGAGCTGGATGTTGTCGGTGACGTTGAACGAGCCACGCAGGTCCAGATAGATGACGCGCGGCACCGAATTGTCGTCGACGTCCTGCGGCCCCCACTCTTTGTTCAGCACCGCCTTGCCGACGATCCGAGCCTGGGTGGTCAGGCTCCAGCGGTCCTCGGAATAGGTTGCGGAGGTCGTGCCGCGGAACTTGGGGAATCCGCCGCGACGCTGGTCCCAGCCGATGCCCCCGGCGGCGTTGAACTTCACGCCGAGGAAGTCCTGGGTATCCTCGTACATGTAGGAGCCGACGAACCGCAGGCTCAGGTCGCCCGAGAACAGCGGCTGGGTGTAGTCGGCAGCGAAGTCGATGCCCTCGTTGACCTGAAGCGCCGCGTTGACCGGCTGAAGCAGAATCCGCGACAGGGCGCCGTTCGGGCCGTCGAACACGAGGTTGTCGCAGAACGCCTGCTCCCCGGCGATGCACTGGTTGATGATCGTGGTCTGGCTGGCCGTGGTGATCACGTCATCGATCTTGACCCGCCACCAGTCGACGGAAACCCGCAGGCCGGGCACGAAGGTGGGGGTGAGGATGGCCCCGACGGTCGTCGTCTTGGCGATCTCGGGCGTCAGGTTGATGTTGCCCTGCGTCACGGCGAAGGTGGAGACCTGCTGGCCGGTGCGCGGGTCGACCGCGCTGGTGCCGATCAACTGACCCTTGTTGAACATCTCGAACAGCGACGGGGCGCGGATGTCGCGCGAGTAGGTCCCGCGCAGCCGAAGAAAATCATTCACCTGCGAAAGCAGGCCGACCTTGTACGTCCAGACGCTGCCGCTGACCGAATAGTCCGTGTAGCGGGCGGCCAGGTCGAGGTCGAAGGACTCGACGACCTGATCCTGAAGGAGTGGGATGTTGAATTCGGCGAACGCTTCCTTGGTGTTATAAGAGCCGTCGAAATCCTTGAAGTTTCCGGTGACGTAGAACAGGTTCTGCTTGCCGGACTCGGCCGCGATGATGCGGCCCGATTCCTTGCGGTATTCGGCCCCGAACGCGGCCGAGATATTTCCGGCCGGCAGGCCGAAGGGCAGCTGGCCGGATGTCGAGGCGGCGACCGTTTCCATCTCCAGACGGTCGCGCATCCAGGCCTGGCCCGTGCGCGCCGCGATGTTGATGTAATGGGCGGCGGCCGAGACGTCCTTGCCGGTGCCGAAGACATCGAGAGGAGCGCAGCCGTTCGTCGGATTGGTCAGGGTCGAGCGGCAGGCGATGCTGCCGATCGGCAGGCCGGAGGTTCCGACGTTCTCCGCCGTGACCAGGACCGCATCCACAGCGTTGCGGATGTTGGCGGTCTGGGGGTTGTTGAGGACGTCGCTGTACGACTTGGCCCGACCCTTTTGGTAATAGGCGTTCCAGGTCCAGTCGGAACCGAACAGCTGCATCTTGCCATCGAGGGCGAACACGCCGCGAGACAGTTCCCGCTCCAGGTCGACGATCGGCATGCCGAGCATGTCCCGTTCGGCCTCGATGCTGCCGCCGTTGCCGCTGACGTCGCCGGTCAGCGAGGTGCCGAGCTGGAAGGTCGTGACTCCGGCCTGCTGCATCCGCTGGACAACCGAGGCCGGAAGGAACGGGTTGTCGATCCGGATGGTCAGGGAGCCGTTGTGGGACGCCGTCCAGCTGTTCCCCACGGTGTGGAAACGCCCGTAGTTGAGCTGCACCGAGGCTTTCAGGTTGTCGGTGATGTCGTAGCTCGCGTAGCCGAACAGGTTCTGGCTGTCGGTCGGGTTGGCGATCACGCCGAAGTCCGAGTGGCTGAGGCCGTAATTCGGGGTGCCGCCCCAGGTCCAGGAGCCCCGCGAGGTGTTGCCGTAGTTGAACTGCAGCGGCGTGGCGCTGGGGCCGACGAAATAGGTGCCGCGCAGAGGACCCGCGGTGATGATGCCGCCTGGCGTCGCAAGCAGAGGGCCCGCGCCGTCTCGGGTGATGTAGCGGGGTTGGCCGTTGCCGGCGGCGAACGCCGGGTTCTCCAGCAGGCGGGTGTGGCTGAAGTTGTCGATCAGATTGTTGAAGTAGGTGTCCGGAGACTCCTCGATGCTGCCGCTGAGGATGACGTGGGCGCGGCCGTCGAGGAAACTTTTACCGACCGAGATTTCAGCCTGGTACTGCTCGCGCTCGCGATCCCAGTTGTTCGAGGCCTGAAGGTTCGCCTTGAAACCCTCGAAGTCGGTGTCGAGCACGATGTTGACGACGCCGGCCACAGCGTTGGAGCCCCAGGCGGCGGATGCGCCCCCGGTGACAACGTCCATCCGCTCGATCAGGGTCGACGGGATGGTGCTGAGGTCGACCCCGCCGAGGCTGAGGTTGGATTCGACGACGCGCTGGCCGTTGAACAGGACCAGGGTTCGGCGCGAGCCGAGGTTGCGCAGCGACACGAGATTGAGGCCCGCCGAGCCGTCCGTCACGTAGGTGCTGCGCACGCTGTTGCTGGGCCCTGAGGATGGACCGAACGCCGGCAGTTCGCGCAGAACATCGCCGACGTCGGGGCGCGCGTCGCGCTGGAGCGCCGCGGAATCGACAACGGTGACCGGCGTCGGCGCTTCGTAGCCCTGGACCTGGATCCGCGAGGCGGTGACGGTGATCGTCTCGACCTCGGCCTCGCCGCCGGCGGTGGCGCGGGCCTGGTCCTCGAGCGGTTGGGCAGCGGCGGCGCCGCCGAAGAGAGCCGCCGCGGTGCAGAGCAGAAGTCCGGTACGTGTCATTATTTCACCCCCCAATTGATTGTTGAGACGGGCGACATCGCCGCCGTCGGTTGTTGGCGTGACTAAGGTGTGGTCGGAACCGGCGGGTCGGAGACGTCAGCTCGACGGCTCTGGCGCCGAAGCCAGGCGCGGCTGCCCGCAAAGGAGATCACCAGGACGAGCAAGGCGGCGCCCGTGGCGTAAACCTGGCTCTTCATCTCGGGCAGGAAGAGCATGGCCACGAGGATGCCGGCCATGGCCCCCATGACCACGAGGGTCAGGCCCGGGAACAGCCACATGCGCACTGGCAGGTCGCGAGCCGCGGCGCCGAGCGTCAGGCGGCTGCGAACGTGGGCTGCGGCGATCATCAGATAGACGAGCAGCATCACCGCGCCCGACGCGTTGAGCAGGAAGGTGAAGAGACCCTCGTAGCTGGCCGACGACAGCAGCAGGATCGCGAAGGCGACCGCCGCGGTGAACAGGATCGCGCCGACGGGAACTCCGCGCGCGTTCGCCCGCATCATGCGCTGCGGCGCATCGCCCTTGAGCGACAGGCCGAGCAGAACCCGAGAGGCGACATAGATCCCGGAATTCAAGCACGACATCACAGCCGTGAAGATGACGAAGCCCATCAAGGGCCGTGCATACGGCGCCTGCATGCGCTCCAGCGCTGCGACGAACGGCGAGGCCCCAGGGGTGACGTCGGTCCAGGGGACGATCGCGACGATCACGATGGCCGAGCCCAGGTAGAACAGCAGGACCCTTACGATCACCGAGACCGCGATCCGCGAGACGTTCTTGCTCGGCTCACTCGACTCTGCCGCGGCGATGGCCGCGATCTCCGCACCGCAGAGGCTGAAGATCACGGCCGGGACCGCCGCCAGCAGACTGGCCGGACCACGCGGCACGAAGGCCTCGAGACTGAACAGTCCGAGCGCCGGCGCCTCGGCCAGATGGCCGAGACCGAACAGCCAGATCAGCCCGGCGGCGATGAATGCGATGACCGCGACGACCTTGATCGAGGCGAACCAGAATTCAAATTCGCCATAGGCGCGGACCGAGAAGAGGTTCACCGCCGTCAGGGCGGCGAGGAGCACCAGGGCAATGAGCCAGGTCGGAACCGGAACGAGGCTTTGCAGCATCTCGGCGCCGACCAGCGCCTCTACGGCGACCACGATGATCCAGAAGTAGGCGTAGAGCCAACCCGTCGCGAATGCGGCGAACGAGCCCAGCGGCTTGCGGGTGTACTCGGTGAACGAGCCGACGCCGGGCTGCGCGACCGCAAGCTCGCCCAACATCCGCATGACGAAGAAAACGAGGGCGCCGGCCAGTGCGTAGCTGACCACCACGCCGGGCCCAGCGGCGGCAATGACGGCGCTGCTGCCGACGAACAGCCCGGCGCCGATGATCCCGCCAAGCGAGATCATCATGACGTGACGGGTCGCCAGTGTCTGACGCAAGCCGCCTTCATAGACCTGGGGAGCGACGGAGCCCGTCGCAGTGGGCGCAGACACCAGACCTCCCTAATTCCGTTTTTCGGTATTTGATCCGTTATTTGCATCGTTGCAGCAAACGGGGTTCTGTCAAGTGTCTTTTCCTCACCTGTTCGCGAAGGTTTCTCCTGAGACCCGCGGGAACTTCGCCCGCCTTGACAGGGTTGAATGTCCCATTTTATGAGTTTAGACCCGTTTTTCGGGATCGCTCGTGTGAGCGGGCGTGGAACGGGCGTCGTGCGTGGGCACGGACCTCCAATGCAGAGGCTGCAGATGTCGGATTCCCTGCCCCGAGTGACCTATTCGAACTTCAACGTGGACCTCGCGCCGGTGCACGCGAAGTTCGACCGCGAGCTGCCCGACTTCGAGCGCCATGCCCTGGGACAGACGTACGGAGCGATCATCGGGGGGGACCGGAATGTGCTCAGCGGCCGGCTCACCGAAGAGGCGAGCCCGATCGACCGGGACATTCGGACCGGCAGGTTTCCGTACGCGACTGCCGACTTGGTGGACGCGGCGTTCGCAGCGGCCGCCGCCAAGCGGGCGAGCTGGTCGAGCACCGAGCCGGCAAGACGCCTGGCGTTGATCCGGCGCTTCGCCGACATCGTCCACGAGCGCCGCTACAGCTTGGCGATGGCTGCGCTCTACGAGGTCGGGAAATCGCGGATCGAGGCGATCGGCGAGGCCGAGGAAAGCGTCGACCTCCCCCGGTATTACGCCGACGAGTTCGAGCGGCGGGGCGGGTTCGTGCAGGACCTCAACCGGGTGCGCGAGGAGGAATCGACGGAAAGTCGGCTGTTGCCCTTTGGGGTGTTCGCGGTGATCGCGCCGTTCAACTTCCCGCTGGCGCTCTCGATCAACATGATCTCCGCGGCCCTGATCACCGGCAACTGTGTTGTGTTCAAGCCGGCGGAGGGCTGCAGCCTGACCGGCCGGATGATGGTGGACGCCGCCCTCGACGCGGGCATCCCGCCCGGGGTGGTCAACCTGGTGTACGGAGACGGCGCGACCGGGGAGCTGATGGTCAAGCATGCGTTGGCCGATGGCGTCGCTTTCACAGGGTCGCACGCCGTCGGAATGCAGATCGCCCGAACCGCTCTGAGCGGGCCTTACGCCAAGCCGGTGATCGCCGAAATGGGGGGTAAGAACCCGGCTTATGTGACGGCCAGCGCCGACATCGCCACGGCCGCGGAGGGCGTAGCCCGATCGGCCTTCGGCCTGCAGGGTCAGAAATGCAGCGCCTGTTCGGTGGCGTACGTGGATGAGCGGATCTACGCGGACTTCGCCGCGGCGCTGGTCGAGTTCACCGCGGGCTTGCCGATCGGCGACCCGAGATCGCGGGGCGCGTTCATCGGGGCGGTGCACACCGAAGCGACACTGGCTCGATTTGAGGCCGCGGTCACGGAGGCGCGCCGCACCGGGCGCGTCTTGCATGGCGGCGCCCGCGTCGTTGACGGCCAGCTGGCGCGCGGGCTGTTCGTGGAACCCGCCATCGTCGAGGTTCCGGCCGGATCAAGGCTGGTCCAGGAAGAGTTGTTCATGCCGTTCCTGGCGCTGCGGCCGATGACGTCGTTGGAGGCCGGCCTGGCCGAAGGCAATGCCGTCGCCTACGGCCTTTCGGCAGGCATTTACGCCAGGGACGAGGCCGAGGTGCAGTACTTCCTCAACAACGTCCAGGCGGGGGTCGTCTACGCCAACCGTTCCAGCGGCGCGACGACGGGCGCTTGGCCCGGAGTGCAGAGCTTCTGCGGGTGGAAGGGATCGGGCGTGAGCCACAAGGGTGGCCTCGGCCCCTATTTCCTGCCCCAGTTCATGCGAGAGCAGAGCCGCACCCTGATGCGGGCGCCCGCCGAGGCCTAGGACCCAGCATGTATCCGGACGACAACTCGAAATCGCGTGCGCTCTACGAGCGGGCACGCGCGGTGCTGCCCGGCGGCAACACGCGCACCACCGTGCACATGAGCCCCTACCCCGTGTACCTCGAACGCGGCGCCGGGTGCCGGGTATGGGACGTCGACGGCGTCGCGCGGATCGACGTCATCAACAACTTCACGGCCGCGATCCACGGCCACGCCCACCCGGTGCTGACGCAGGCTGCGCAGGCGCAGGCGGCGCTCGGCACGGCGTTCGGGATGCCGACGGCGGCGGAGATCGAGCTGGCCGAAGGGCTGGCGGCGCGGATCGCCACGGTCGACCAGTGCCGGTTCACGAACTCCGGGACCGAGGCGGTGATGGCGGCGCTGAAGGCGGCGCGGGCCTTCACCGGCCGCGCCAAGATCGCCAAGTGCGAGGGGGCCTATCACGGTTCCTACGACTACGCCGAGGTCAGCCTCGACACGCCGCCAAGCGCCTGGCGCGCCAATGCGCCGGTCTCGACGGCCTATGCCGCCGGCACCCCGCCGGCGGTGCTGGAGGACGTGGTGGTCGTGCCGTTCAACGACGTGGACGGAGCGGCGGAGGTCCTGCGCGCCCACGCCGGCGAGTTGGCGGCGATCCTGGTCGACCCGATGCCGAACCGCGCCGGCCTCGCCCCCGCCGACAGGGCCTATGTGCAGGCCTTGCGCGAGCTGGCCGACGAGATCGGCGCGCTCCTGATCTTCGACGAGGTGATCTGCTTCCGGCTCGGTCCGAACGGGGCGCAGCCGATCTGGGGCGTCGAGGCGGACCTTACGACGCTGGGCAAGGTGATCGGCGGCGGGTTCCCGATCGGCGCGGTCGGCGGGCGTCATGAGGTGATGGCGGTTTTCGACCCGACCGACGGAAAGCCGCCGCTGCCGCAGGGCGGCACCTTTTCGGCCAATCCGGTGTCGATGCGCTGCGGGCTGGCGGCGCTGGACCTGCTCGACGCCGAGACCTTCGCGCGGTTGGACCGCCAAGGGGACCGTCTGCGCGCGGCGATCGACGAGGCGTTCGCGGCGGCGGGCCTGCAGGGGCACGCCACCGGCATGGGCTCGCTGCTCAAGATCCACCTCGCCCCGCAGCCGGTGCGCGACTACCGCAGCGCCTATCTCGACCCCGAGGCGGCGCGGCGGCTCAAGGCGCTGATCGTGCGGCTGCTCAACGAAGGGGTGATCGTCGCCCCGAACGGGCTCATGGCGCTGTCGACGCCGATGACCGACGACGACATCGAACAGATCGCCGACGCCATCCGCCGTTCGCTCGCGCAGCTGGCCCGACAGTGACCCAACCGGAGCCGCAAGCGTTGCGACACGCAACCGTCAATAATGACCCGGCGACGGCGCTGTCGCCGATCGTCGCCCACGACTTCAGCGACAGGCCCTATTGGTGGGACGCTGCGCCGCCGGACATGTTCGAAGCGGTTCGGGGCCCAGAGAGCCACGACGTCGCGATCATCGGATCAGGCCTGACCGGACTCAGAGCCGCTCTAGACCTCGCCCGGGGCGGCGCGCGGGTCGTGGTTCTGGAGCGGGACGCCGCTGGGGCCGGCGCATCGCGGCGCAACGCCGGATTCCTCGGCCGGGTCCTGAAGAAATCCTACTCCGACCTGGCGCGGAAGTTCGGCGACGATTACGCCCACCGCGTCTATTCGGAGCTGCACGAAGCTTACGCCAGCACGATGGCGTTCATCCGTGCCGAGGGCATCGAGTGCTATGCTCAGGAGTGCGGCCGGTTCATCGCCGCCACCTCCGCCGCCCATCTGAACATCCTGGTCGAGGACGCCGAGAAACTTGCCGAGGTCTTCGGCTACGACCACCGCGTCCTGACGGCCGACCGCGTCCGAGAGGAAATGGGCTCCGACGCCTATTGCGGCGGCGTCGTGGTGCCGGACCTCGGCTCGGTGCATCCAGGCCTCTACCACAAGGGGTTGCTTGACCGCGCGATCACGTCCGGGGTCACGGTTCGCACACAGTCGCCGGTGACCGGTATCGTGCGGCAGGCCGGCGGCCGGCGGTTCAGCGTCACGACCCCAGGCGGCGCGATCGAGGCCGATCACCTGGTGATGGCGACCAACGGCTACACGCCCCGAGGCTTCTCTTGGCACGCCCGGCGGGTGATTCCGTTCACCGGCTACATGGCCGCGACCGAGCCGCTCTCGGAGGCGATGCTCGACGAGTTGATCCCGCGTAACCGGACGATCATCGACAGCGACACCAACATCGACTTCTTCCGCCGCGCGCCGGATTCGCCTCGACTGCTGTTCGGCGGTGACACCGGCTCGGGCGCGGTCACCCCCGCGGACATCGCACGGCGCATGCACGAGGTGCTGGTGAGGGCGTTTCCGCAAGCGGCCGGCGTGCGCCTGAGCCGCATCTGGTCGGGGCAATGCGCGGGCACGTTCGACATGATGCCCCACCTCGGTCAGAACGACGGGATCTGGTACGGGCTCGGCTACAACTTCGCCGGCGTGCCGATGGGCACCTATTTCGGGGCGCGGATCGCGGACCAGATCCTCAACCCCCAGGCTCGCGACAGCATCTTCATGTCCCGGCGTTTCCCGACCGCGCCGCTGTACGACGGGAACCCATGGTTCGTGCCCTTGGTCATGAAGGTGTTCGACTGGCACGATCGGTATCTCGCATCGAAGGTCGTTTGAGCATGGGCGACGCGGCGAGAATGCGCTGAATGTTGCACAGGGCGGATATTTCGCCTTATCCGGGCAGAAGCCGGACCTCAGGCAACTCGCCGCCAGGATCTCGATGCTTTAGAGGACACTCCTGGTGAAACGCAGCGCTGCAGCCTCGGCGGAGCCTGACCGGCAGTCGAAGCCCTTGGAACGCTATGTGCGCATCCTCGAGCTGCTGACGGCCTATCCCGACGGCCTGTTGGCGGGCGAGATCGAGCAGATTCTCAATCTCCCGAAGACGACGGTCAACCGGCTGCTGCACGCACTGGAGGCCTCGGACCTTATCACCGCCAACCGCAAGCGCGGTGGTCGCTACTTTACGGGCAAGCGGCTGAACCGAGTGCTCTATTCAGAGACCGGTTGGATCGAGATCGCCACGAGGCGGCGGCTTAAAGAGCTGGCGGAGACCGCTCATGAGACCTGCTTCATCACCCGTCGCTTCCAGGACCGGATCGAGTCCGTCGCAATGGAGTCGCCCGACGCCAGCGTCGGGATCTACGTGACGCCCGGCCACATCCTGCCGTGGCATGCGACAGCCTCGGGAAAGCTGCTGACCGCCATGGCGCGGCAGTTGCCCCCGATGGAGGGCCTCGAGCGGTTCTCAGACAACACGATCATCGACCCCGTCGAATTGAAGAACACCCTCGCGGAGATCCGGGCCAGCGGTTACGCGATCGAACGCAGCGAGCATGTGATCGGACTTGGCACCGTGGTCGTCCCGATCGTCTGCGGATCCGAGCCCGACATCGTCTACGGCCTTGGCCTGACCGGCCCGGAACAGAGGGTCATGGACCGCATCGAGGAGAACATCGCGCTGCTGCGCGAGGCGGCGAGCCATTTCGCCGCGATCCTTACGATCCGGCGCCCGGTTTCAGCCGCGTAACCTCCACCGCAACAGTCGCGGCGCCTGCGTCTAAGCATCAAGGCGGCCACCCACCTCGGCGGCAGGCCGCAGGCCCGACGAGGTCGGCGGGGGTGTTGATGTTGGTCAGGACGCCGGCGCCGAAGGCGACGTGCCGAAAGCCCAGTTCGTCCAGCAGGGCCTGAACCGGCGGGTGGGCGCCGCCGGCGAGCGCTGCGGTCAGCGCCGGTCCCTGCGACACTCTCCAAAGAGCGCAGAGCGGCGCCAGTCGGCCGCCCGGCCCCGTCGCCACCACGCCTGGGACGTCGGGCCCGAGGGCCTCGAGCAGCCGGGGCAGCAGGTCGGCGGGCAGGTCCGGCGTATCGCAGGGCGTGGTGGCGAGGGCCTCGGCGCCGGCCGCGGTCGCCCACTGCAGGCCCGCGTGAACGCCGGCCAGCGGCCCGTGCGCCAGCCCGTTGGCGTCGGCCAGCACCGGCAGGCCGCGGACCGCGGCCCAAGCCGCCGCCCCGCTGGCCGGCCGGGCGCTGACCGCGAGCACCTCGCAAGCTTCCAGCGCGTCGGCGCACAGGGCGATCATCGGACGCCCGCCGATCTGGGTCATCGCCTTCTCCGAGCCGAAGCGGCTGGAGCGGCCGCCGGCCAGGACGAGCCCGGCGATCCTCATGGCGCCACTCGGTCGGGCCGGGTGAACACCTCGAAGCCGTCGTCTCGCGCGACGCCGATCAGGGTCATCCCCGCCGCCTCGGCGGTGCGGACAGCGAGCGCGGTCGGCGCCGAGATGGCGACGAGCACCTGGGCGCCGAGCACCGCCGCCTTTTGCACCATCTCGACCGAGATACGGCTGGTCAGCACCAGCAGGCCCTCTGCGCCGGGTGCGCCGCTTCGGGCGAGAGCCCCGACCAGCTTGTCGAGGGCGTTGTGGCGGCCGACGTCTTCGCGCACCGCAACCAGGCCCTGCGCCGGCGTCCACCAGCCGGCGGCGTGGACGGCCCGGGTGCGCCCGCCCAGCGCCTGGGCCGGTTGCAGCGCCGCCAGCGCGGCCTGCACCTGGGCGTAGGTGACGCTCAGTCCCTCCCCGACCCGGGCCGGCGCCCGCACCGCCTCGGCGAGACTGTCGACCCCGCAGAGGCCGCAGCCGGTCGGACCGGCCAGGCGGCGGCGGCGTGCGGTGAGCGCGGCCCCGCGCTCCGCCTGCAGCCAGACCCGCGCCTCCGCGCCCAGCGGCGTCCAGACGACTTCCACGTCGCGAATCTCCCCCACCGCGGCGACGACACCCTCGGTCAGGCTGAAGCCGATGGCGAAGTCCGCCAGATCGGCGGGCGTCGCCATCATCACGGCGGTGGTGGTCGCATCGTGCACCAGGGCGACGGCGGTCTCTTCCGGGATATCGCGTGCGCCGGGTCCGACCTCGCCGTCGCGCCAGCGCTCCGGGGCGGAACGGGCGACCGGATCAGCCGGCGTCATCGCCGGGTCGCCGCGCCGTCCGCTCGCCGGCCTGCGCCAGGGCGGCGCGGACCTCGCCGTCGCCGCTCTCGCGCAGCAGTTCGACGCCCTCGAGCGCCAGCGGCTCGAGACCCGCCCCGCCCTCGTCGGCCCAGGCGAGGATCCGCCGGCGCATCTTGGGGTCCCAGAAAGCGCGGAGGTGGTCGGCCACCCCCGCCGCCCCAGCCGGGCCCGGCTGGCTGGCGAAGAAGCGGGCGATCTGGTTGGCCATGCGGACCAGGGTTTCCGGCCCGCCGCTCACTCGGCCGGCTCCACCCGGCGGCTTTTCTGGGCGAAGGCGTCGTAGGTCGC
>NZ_JBIIGK010000181.1:0-5226 GCF_044236515.1 Phenylobacterium sp. | reverse complement strand
TCAGCATGGTGATGTGCCAGCGCCAGACCGAGAGGTGGGGCGACATGGGCCGCTCGCGCGGGGCCCGGGAGGCGTCGGTCATCTTGGAGCCGCTCGTTGGTTTTGGATGGCGCCGCTTTTACGCCGCGCCGGGTCGCTGTCAACGAACGGCAAACCGCCAATCTACCCTTCGTCCGCGCCGAAAGATGGCTTGCTTTCGCCTGACGGGGCAATCCGTGATTGCTATAGGGTTCCTTCGCGAAAGACGAAGTCGATGCGGTTCGACCTGACCGACCTGAAGTTGTTTTGCGAGGTGGCGGACGCCGGCTCCATCACCCGCGGGGCCGAACGCTGCGCCCTGGCCCTGGCCGCCGCGTCGACCCGCATCCGCGCCATGGAGGAGAGCCTGGGCGCCACCCTGCTGTCGCGATCTCGCCAAGGCGTCACGCCGACGCCGGCTGGGCTGCTGCTGCTGAAGCACGCCCGCGCCATCATCGCCCAGAGCGCCCGCCTGCGGGAGGATCTCGGGGCCTACGCCGGCGGCGTATCGGGCGAGGTCAAGGTGCTGGCCAACACCAACGCCCTGACCGAATTCCTGCCGGAGACCCTGTCGTCGTTCCTGGCCAGCCACCCGCACGTCACCGTCGACCTCGAGGAGCGCCTGTCCGACGAGATCGTCGGCCTGATCGCCGAGGGCGCCGCCGACATCGGCATCGTCGCCGGCACGGTCGAGGTCGGCGCGCTGGAGGCCTTTCCGTTCCGCTCCGACCGCTTCGTCGTGGTGGTGGGCGAGGGCCACGACCTGAGCGCCCGCAAGACCATCAGCTTCTCGGAAGTGCTCGACTACGACCTCGTCGGGCTCGAGCGGTCGAGCTCGCTGCAACGGTTCCTGTCGGCCAAGGCGGCGCGCGAGGGCCGACCGCTGCGCCTGCGCGTCCAGCTGCGCAGCTTCGACGCGGTCTGCCGCCTGGTCGGCTGCGGGGTTGGGGTCGGCATCGTACCGCGCACCACCGTGCAGCGGAACGCCGGGGTCCTGCGCCTGGAGGTGGTCGAGCTGACCGACGACTGGGCGCTGCGCGAGCTCAACATCGTCGTCCGGGCCATGGACGCCCTGCGCCCCTCGGCGCGCGAGCTGGTCGCCAGCCTGCGGGCCTGAGCAGACCCAAAACGAAAAGAACCCGCGCGGCTGGAGAGGCCCACGCGGGTTTTTCAGGGGAGGGTGTGTCGGTTGGAAAAGCCGCTGATCCAGGGGGGCTGGGGGGGCTGTTCAGGATCCGGGACCCGCGTCTCGTTCCAACCGACGCCCTCATAAAACGGGTCACATCGGGCGCAGGCTGGACCGAAATGAGGTCATTTCAGGGCGTAGCTTACGGGCGGTGAACCGCCTCCCGGCCCATGTCTTTTCCAGAAGATTTTTCAACGGGATTCGGTCAGGCTCCACCCGATGGCATTCGAAACGTCTCAGGCGGGGCCTCTTCCCGGCAGGGTGTTCTTCGAGCGGCGCGAACTGGAACGCCTGCTTCGTCTCTATGGCCGGATGGTCGCCGCGGGGGAGTGGCGCGACTACGCCATGGACGGCTTGGCCGAGGCCGCCGTCTTCTCGGTGTTCCGCCGTAGCTCCGAGCAGCCGCTCTACCGCATCGAGAAACGGCCGGCCCTGGCCCGCAGGCAGGGCGCCTGGTCGATCGTCGGGGAGGGCGGGATGATCCTGCGCCGCGGCCACGAGCTCGACCAGGTGCTGCGCTTCTTCGACAAGGGCCGCTTCAAGGTCGTCGACTAAAAACAAAAACCCCGGCGGTTTCCCGCCGGGGCTCGTCGTTCCGGAAATTCCTCGGCGCTTAGCGGCGGTCGCCGAACAGCTGCAGCAGGAATTGGAAGAGGTTGATGAAGTTGATGTAGAGGCTGAGCGCGCCGTAGTTGGTGGCCACGCCCATGGCCGCCTGGTCGCCGCCCAGCTCGTAGTAGGTCATCTTCAGTCGCTGGGTGTCGTAGGCGATCAGACCCGCGAAGATGAACACGCCCAGCACGCTGATGATGAAGTTCATCATCGAGTTCTGCAGGAAGATGTTCACCACCGAGGCGATCACCAGGCCGATCAGACCGACGATCAGGAAGCTGCCGAAGCCGGTCAGGTCCTTCTTCGTCGTGTAGCCGAACAGGCTGAGCGCGCCGAAGGCGGCCGCGGTGATCAGGAACGTCGAGGCGATCGAGGCCCCGGTGTAGACTAGGGTGATCGCGCCGAGGCTGGCGCCGATCAAGGCGACGATCGTCCAGTAGAAGATGCCCGAGCTGCGCGGCGTGGCGTTGCGCATGCCGAACATCCCGAACAGCATCACCGCCAGCGGCCCGAAGGCGACGACGTAGCCGAGGGGCTGGAAGCCGGCCAGGCGGCCGTCGGCGGTCACGCGGTACAGCAGCTGCTGCACCGGCTCGACCTGGCCGGTGACGTAGGCCAGGGCGGCGGAGATCACGAGACCCAGCGCCACCTTGTTGTAGACGCCGAGCATGAAGCTGCGCAGACCCGCGTCCACCGACATGTCGGCGCGATCGGCGGGGATCGTGCGCGCGTAGCCGCGGTTGAAGTCGCTCATCTTAGGCAAAGCCCTTGTTTGGTCGTCCCGAGTGGACGCACCTCGGAATATCGGGGTCACGGGCCCGGTAAGCAAGGCCTGACACAGTATGACACAAATGGATCTATCGTTCCCGAAGGGGGCTTGGACCAGGCGACGGGACGCTTAAATCGTTAACCATGCCAATGTCTTCGATCTCCCGCCGCGGCGTCGTCGCGGCCGCCGGGCTCGCCGTCCCGGCCGTCTCGCAAGCGGCCCAAACCGCCGCGCGCCGGGTCGCCGTGCTCGGCGACTCCATCACCACCGGCTACGGCCTGCCGCAGAGCCAGGCCCTGCCTGCGGCCCTGCAGTCGGAGCTGGCCCGGCTCGGCGCCCCGGCCCGGGTGCTGGGCGCCGGCGTCGACGGCTCGACCACCGCCGGCGGGGCGGCCCGCGTCGACCGCGCCGCGCCCAAGGGAACGGCCGTCTGCGTCGTCGCCCTCGGCGGCAACGATCTGCTGACCGGGGCCGAGCCGCGCGCTGTCGCCAGGAACCTCGACCTCATCGTCCGCCGGCTGAAGGCCCGCGGCGTCACGGTCGTGCTGGCCGGGGTGCGGGTCCCGAGCCTGATCGGCGGCGACTACGCCCGCGCCTTCAACGGCGCCTTCGCCGAGGTGGCGCGGACCCACGATGTCATCTTCCTGCCGGACCTGCTGGAGGGCGTCGCCCTGAACCCCCGCCTCAACCAGCGCGACGGCATCCACCCCAACGCCGCCGGCGTGGCGGTGATCGCCCGGCGCCTGGCGCCCCTGGTGGCGAGGGCTCTGCGAGCGGGATAGGGTCTCGCGCATGATCCGCCTGTTCGCCGCCATCGCCATCCCGCCGGACATCGGCCAGGCCCTGGTCCGCCGCCAGCAGGGGATCGACGGGGCCCGCTGGCGGCCGGTGGAGAGCCTTCACGTCACGCTGCGGTTCTTCGGCGACCTGCGCGAGGACGTCGCCCGCGATCTCGACGCCGAGCTGTCCAGCCTCTCCGCCCGGCCGTTCGAGATCGTCCTCGCCGGCGCCGGCTCCTTCGCCGACGGCGACGACATTCGCGCCGTCTGGGCCGGAGTCGAGGACAGCGAGCCCCTGCGCCACCTCGCCAGGGCCTGCGAGACCGCCGCCCGCCGCGCCGGCCTCAAGGCCGAGACCCGCCAGTACCGGCCGCACGTCACCCTTGCCTACACCCGCTATCCCGATCCCGCCGAGGTCGGCGCGTGGATTCAGGCCAACAACCTCCTGAAATCCCCCGGCGTCTGGGTCGATCGCATCGGCCTTTATTCCAGCCGCCAGACGAAGGACGGCTCGGTTTACGCCCTCGAAGCGGAATACCGGCTGTTCTGACCCTCTCCGCTTGTGGGGAGGGATCCTTAAGCCGCGTGGTCCTTCAGCACCCCGAGCGGCACGATCGCGAGGGTCTCCTCGTGGGTCGCTTCCAGCACCACCTTCGGCGCGGCGCCGGCGTCGAGCGCCTCTTTCCAGCGCGGCGCGCACAGGCACCAGCGGTCGCCGGGCTTCAGCCCCGGAAACATCACCTCGGGCATCGGCGTCGACAGGTCGTTGCCGACCGAGCGCGAGTAGGCCAGGAACTCGGCCGTCATCACCGCGCAGACCGTGTGCAGGCCAAAGTCGTTGTGGTCGGTCTCGCAGCAGCCGTTGCGGAAGAAGCCGGTGAGCGGCTGCGTCGAGCAGGCCTTCAGTTCGCCGCCAAGGACGTTGCGGGCCGCAGGGTCGCGCCGTGTGGTCATTTGCCGATCCTAACCGCTAAGACGGGCGTTCCGCCATGCGCGAAGGAGACGCCATGCATCGACCGCGCCGCAGCGCCCTGTTCATGCCCGCCACCAACGCCCGGGCGATCGACAAGGCCCGCACCCTGCCCTGCGACGTCGTCATCCTGGACCTTGAGGACGCCGTGGCCGCGCCGGACAAGGCGGCCGGCCGCGCCGCGGCCGTGCAAGCGATCCGGGACGGCGGGTTCGGCCGGCGCGAGCTGGTGGTGCGCATCAACGGGCTCGACACCCCATGGGGAGCGGCAGACCTCGGCGCCCTCAGCCAGGCCGCGCCCGACGCCGTGCTGGTCCCCAAGGTCGCCGACCCGGCCGTGCTCCAGGCCTGCGCCGCCGCGCTCGGCCAGGCCGCCCCCCTGTGGGCGATGATCGAAAGCTGCGCGGCGGTGCTGCGCCTCGACGCGCTCGGGGCGACCAGCCGCGCGGCCGGAGACGCCGTCTGGGTCGTCGGGCCCAACGACCTCGCCCGCGAGATGGGTTGCCGCCCGGGGGCCGGGCGTGCGTCCCTGGCGCCGGCCCTGGCGCTGACGGTCATGGCCGCCCGCGCCCACGGCCTGGCGGTGCTCGACGGCGTCTTCAACGACATCGCCGACCCCGAGGGGCTGGCCGACGAATGCCGTCACGGGGCCGACCTAGGGTTCGACGGCAAGACCCTGATTCACCCCGGCCAGATCGCCGCCGCCAACGCGGCGTTCGGACCCGACCCGGCGCAACTGGCCTGGGCCCGCCGCGTCGTCGTCGCCTTCGCCGCGCCGGAGAACGCCGGCCGCGCGGTGCTGCAGGTGGACGGCCGCATGGTCGAGCTGTTGCATCTGGCCCAGGCTGAGGCTCTCATCGCCTTCGAGGCGGCCACCGCCGCTCCGGAGACC
>NZ_JBIIGK010000180.1:0-5228 GCF_044236515.1 Phenylobacterium sp. | reverse complement strand
CGCTACATGGCCGAGATGCGAGCGGCGATGTTGCGCATGAAGCCGTTCATCAGCGCGCCCATCAGCGGCAGGAAGACCAGCAGCGACACGAAGATCGCCACGATCTTCGGCGCATAGACCAGGGTCTGCTCCTGAATTTGTGTTAGGGCCTGGAAGAGGCCGATGGCCACGCCGACGATCAGCCCGACGATGAGCACTGGGGCGCACAGCTGGATGGTCAGCCAGATGGCGTCGCGGCCGACATCCAGAACCTCGGCGCCGTTCATGGGGGACCTCTCATCAAGCGTACTGCTGAGTCCCGCCAGGGTCCGCTATCATGGTTAACGAAGGGCTAAATGGTTAACGGCGAGGGACGGATGAGCGCAGCGCGCGACTTGCGCGTTAGAGAGGGAGTTCGTCAGGAGATGCCCATGAAGATGCTCATGCTGACCGGCTGCGCCGCGCTCGCCCTCGGCCTTGCCTCCCCTGCCCTGGCGCAGGAGAGCACGTCGGCCGATTTCAAGAACACCCAGGGGCAGACGATCGGCAAGGCGACCCTCACCGCGGCGCCGAAAGGCGTGCTGCTGCGCATCGAGGTAACGGGCCTGACCCCCGGCTGGCACGGCCTGCACTTCCATGAAAAGGCCGACTGCTCGAAGTCGGACTTCACCAGCGCCGGCGCCCACACCCGCCATGGCGACGCCAAGGGCGTCCACGGCCTGCTGAACCCCGCCGCCAACGAAACCGGCGACCTGCCCAACCTCCACGCCGACAGTCAGGGGAATGGCGCGGCCGAGGTGTTCACCAGCCTGACGACCCTCGCCGCGCTCAAGGACGCCGACGGCTCATCCGTCCTGATCCACGCCAAGGCCGACGATCACACGACCCAGCCGATCGGGGGTGCCGGCGATCGGGTGGCCTGCGCGGCGGTGCGCTAGATCGGCATCCGCATGATTTCCTGGTAGGCGCTGATCACCTGGTCGCGGACGGCCATCACCGTCTCCAGGCTAGCCTCGGCGGCGGAGATGGCGGTGACCACGTCGACCAGCTCGGCCTTGCCGGCCACCTGCGCCGCCATCTGGCCTTCGGCGTGCTTGGAAGCCTGCACCGCGTCGGTCATCGCCGACTTCAGGATGTCGCCGAAGCTGCCGACCTGCCCGGCCCCGCCGGCCGAGTCGAGGCCGGAGGTCTTCTGGGTGGCGGCGTAGGCCTTGGCGGCGGCGATCGCGCTGATCATTCAGACCGCTCCTAGCGCTTCAGCAGGTCGAGGGTGCGCATCTCCATGGCGCGCGCCGTCTCGATGACGTTGAGGTTGGCCTCGTAGGCGCGCTGCGCCTCCTTCATGTCGAGCGCCTCGACCAGCGAGTCGACGTTCGGCAGCTTCACATAGCCCTGCGCGTCCGCGCCCGGCGCGCCAGGATCGTACTCGGTGCGGAACGGCTTCTGGTCAGGCTGCACGCCGGCCATCTTCACGCCGGTCGCGCCGGCGACCTTGGCCGGCTCGAATACCGGCGCCTGGCGACGGTAGGGATCGCCGCCGGGCGTGCGGGCGGTCGAGTTGGCGTTCGCCAGGTTCTCGGCGATCACCCGCATGCGCGACTGCTGGGCGCGCATGGCGGAAGCCGCCACGGCCTGGGCGACGCCCGCCAAAGACCTCGTATCGGCCATCGCCTAAACTCCGATCACACGCGGCCCGGCGGCCGGCTGGCCATCCGCAGGAGGCCCAGGGATTTCTGGTAGAACCCGATCGCGGCTTCGTAATTCATCCGCGCGTCGGTCATCTTGAGCATCTCCTCCTCGAGCGACACGCCGTTGCCGTCGAGGGTCGTCTCCACCACCTCAGCCTTGCGGTCACGGAAGGCGCCGCCTCCCGGACGTCGCGCGCTGGGCGACATCATATGGCCGGCCTGGGTCACAGCCTGGGCGCCGGTCATCGCCAGGCCGCCGGCCTGGGCCGCCTTGACCTGGAAGCTGAAGGGCTGCAGGTCGCGCGGCCGGAAGCCCGGAGTTTCGGAGTTGGCGACGTTCTGGGCGATCAGCTTCTGCCGCTCAGAGGTGTAGCCGAGCCGGCTACGCAGCATGGCGAACAGCGGGATGTCGGCCAGGTTCATAGCGGAGAAGGTGAAGAAACAGGGTTAATCAGCGATTAACTGACTCAGGGCGGTATGCGGCGGACGAACCCTTAACCAGCAGAAGCTGCATGGATTTCACCGCTCTCCTGAAGGCCGTCTTCGCGCTCGCCCTGACGCTCGGCCTGATCGGTCTCGGCGCGGTGGCGCTTCGCCGCTTCGGTCCCGACGCCCTCGCCCGCCTCAGCCAGCCGAAGAAGCTCCGGCGTCTGGCGGTGACCGAGAGCCTCGTCCTCGATCCTACCCGTCGGCTGGTGCTGGTCTCCTGCGACGGCCAGGAGATGTTGCTGCTCCTCGGCGAAGGCCGGGTCCTGGCCGAAGGCGTGCCGCCGAGGGACGCCGCATGATGAGCCTCGTCAAAGCGATCCGCGCCCTCCCGCTGGAGGATTGGCGCCGCGCCCTGGCGCTGGCGGCGCTGACGACCCTGGGCTTCCTCATCTTCCCCGCCGCTGCGGCGGCTCAGGCCCTGAACATCGACCTCGGCACGGGCGCCGGCCTGACCGAGCGCGTGGTGCAGCTGATCGGGCTGCTGACCGTCCTGTCGCTGGCCCCGTCCATCGTCATCATGACCACATCCTTCGTGCGGATCGTGGTCGTGCTGTCGCTGCTGCGCACCGCGCTTGGGCTGCAACAGAGCCCGCCCAACGCGGTGATCGTCTCCCTGGCCCTGTTCCTGACCTCGATCGTGATGGGCCCGACCATCCAGCAGTCCTACGAGGACGGGATCAAGCCGCTGCTCGACCAGCAGATGGAGCTGCCCGCCGCCTTCGACGCCGCCGGCGGGCCGGTGAAGACCTTCATGCTGTCCCAGGTCGACCGCGACGACCTCGCTCTGTTCGTCCGCCTGTCGAAGATCCCGCGCCCGGCGACGGTGCAGGAGACGCCGATCCGCGTCGTCACTCCCGCCTTCATGATCAGCGAGCTGAAGCGCGCCTTCGAGATCGGCTTCCTGCTGTTCGTCCCCTTCTTGGTGATCGACCTGGTCGTCGCCAGCGTGCTGATGAGCATGGGGATGATGATGCTGCCCCCCGTCGTGATCAGCTTGCCGTTCAAGCTGATCTTCTTCGTCCTCGTGGACGGCTGGCGACTGGTCTGCGGCAGTCTCGTCGAGAGTTTCCAGCGCGGCGCCGGCGGGGGGTAGGGTCTTTTTCTCCCTTCGTGGGAGATGGACTTAAGCCGCCTTCGGAGCCTTCGGGGCCTGCGCCTGTTTGGCCGGCGTCGGTTTCACCGCGGCCGGCTTGAACTTGGCCTTCATCCGCGACACCCAGCCGGCGAACACCTCGTTGTCGGCGGTCACGCGACCGAAGTCGGCGACGCTGAGGCGGCCGTCCGGCACGCCGGTCAGCGCCACCCGCAGGGCCTCGGGGTTCCGCGCCTGGTCGTAGAAGCCCTTGTACTGGCTCTCGAGCCGGGCCAGGGCCGCGCCGTCGCCGGCCAGGCTGTAGGCGACCCCGGCGCGCAGCAGCCTGCCCTCTTCCTCGCTGGTCAGCGGGTCGGCCTTCTTCCAGCGATCGCCCAGGGCGCGCTCGAACAGCGGGCCGGCCGCCGCCCAGTCCTTCTGCTTCCAACGGATTTCGGCACGCAGGTCCTGGGCCTCGCGGCTCGCATCGCGCTCGATGATCTCCAGCGCCGAGTCATAGCGGCCGACGCCGCTCCATGCCCGGGCCTCGATCAGCCGCCGCTCGGCCATCAGCGCGCTGGGCAGCAGGGTCGTGCGAGACGAGTTGATCGCCTGCAGCGCGGCCTCGGGCTTGCGGTCCATAAGGTAGATCAGCGCCAGGTCCGTCGACACCTGAGCGCGCGGCACGCCGTCTAGGCGGTTCTCGGCCTGGTACTTGAGAAGCTCGCCAGCCTGCG
Source organism: Phenylobacterium sp. (assembly GCF_044236515.1). Lineage (GTDB taxonomy): Bacteria > Pseudomonadota > Alphaproteobacteria > Caulobacterales > Caulobacteraceae > Phenylobacterium. The sequence goes on along the minus strand of NZ_JBIIGK010000180.1, from coordinate 1,263 downwards.
ACAGCAGGTCGACGTCCACGAGGCGGCGGACCAGCCGCCGGACCATCAGGTCGCCGTCGGCCCCGATGGGCGTCAGTTCCTTGAAGTCGTAGAACAGCGCCAGCGCCTGCACCGGCTCCAGCCCGTCCGCCAGGCCGTCGAGGAACAGGCCGCGGAAGGCCGCGGCGAGATCGGCCTGCAGTTGCAACGCCTCGGGAAGGTCCGGCAGGCGAAGGCCCGCCGAGCGCAGCGCCTCGAGCGCCTCGCGGTAGCGGCCTTGCGACAGGTAGAGCTGCCCCAGCGCGCGGATCGTCTCCAGCTCGGTGGCGTCGCCGCGCCAGCGATAGCGCAGGCCGTCGAACACCTGCGCCGCCTGGACCGCGTTGACCTGGCTGGTCTCCAGTTGGATCTGGGTGGCGCGCAGCAGGGCCGGCGAGGCCAGCCCTTCCATCGGCGCGCGGGCGACGGCCTGGTAGATGCGAAGCGCCTTGGCCTTGTGGCCCTGCATCTCCACAAGGCGGGCCTGCACCAGGCGGGTGGCGAGCTCTTCCAGGGAGTCGGTCTTCTCGGACAGCGCCAGACGGATGCGCGCCTCCGCCCCGACGAGGTCGCCCAGCGCCAGGGCGGCCTGGGCGTCGGCGCGAGCGAAGCGCGCCTTCCACAGTGCTGGGAACTGGGCGAACGCCTCGGCGCCCTTGGCGAACTGGGTCCGGGTCTCCGGCCAATGCGCCTGCTGGGCGGCGATGTAGCTGCGCCACAGGGCAGCCGACGGGTCCTCCGCCAGCACCGGCGCGGAGAAGTCCGCCTCCGCTTCCTTGTAGCGGCGGGCCATAACCCGGGCGACGCCGCGCAGCCCGCGGAATTCGGAGTCTTCCAGCAGCTGAGGCTGCCGGCGGGCGGCGGCGTTCAGCACGCCGATCGCCTCGAACGAAAGTTCCGAGCCGACCAGGAACCGGGCCAGAGCCATCTGCGCGGCGTTCGGCGCCGCCTTGTCGCGATTGGCCGCCTCCGCCGTCGCGGCCGACAGCAGGCTGTTGTAGCGGGCGAGGAAGCCGCTCTCGCCGACCTTGGCCCAGTCGGGGTCGATCAGGCCCGGCATGGCGGCGCGGCGCGGAATGCCAAGAGCTTCGGACTCGCGCTCGCGGGCCGCCCAGGCCGGCGACAGGGTCAGGCCCGCCTCGCGGCCAATCCGGACGATGTCGCCATCGCGCGAGACGTCGAGATCCTCGACGTGGCTCTCGACAGCCAAGCCCTGGACAGAGCCCAGCAGCGCCATCTGCACGA
>NZ_JBIIGK010000050.1:0-18735 GCF_044236515.1 Phenylobacterium sp. | reverse complement strand
ACCCGGCGCTGCTCAAGAAGGTCGACGAGCTCGAGCTGTCGGTCCGTTCGGCCAACTGCCTGAAGAACGACAACATCGTCTACATCGGCGACCTGATCCAGAAGACGGAAGCCGAGATGCTGCGGACCCCGAACTTCGGCCGCAAGTCGCTCAACGAGATCAAGGAAGTCCTCGCCGGCATGGGCCTGCACCTCGGCATGGACGTGCCGAACTGGCCGCCGGAGAACATCGAAGAGCTGGCGAAGAAGTTCGAAGACCAGATGTAAGAAGCTGCCGCGCCGACTCCGAGCCGCTCTTGCGGTTTGGGCCCAGCGAAGCCGCACCAGCGGCGGAGGGCCCCGGCGCTTCGTGATGACCCGGGCGGGAGCAGGCCGGGATTGGTCAGGTTAGCGGGCGAAAGAACAGCCCAGGAGAATTGAGATGCGTCACGGTAAAGCCCACCGCAAACTGGGTCGTACGACCGCCCACCGCACCGCCATGTTCGCCAACATGTCGGCCAGCCTGATCAAGCACGAGCAGATCGTCACCACCCTGCCGAAGGCCAAGGAACTGCGGCCCTTCGTCGAGAAGCTGGTGACCCTGGCCAAGCGCGGCGACCTGCACGCCCGCCGTCAGGCGATCAGCCAGGTCCGCGACGTCGAGCAGGTCGGCAAGCTCTTCGCCGTCCTCGGCCCGCGCTACAACGCCCGTAACGGCGGCTACGTGCGCGTTCTGAAGGCCGGCTACCGCTACGGCGACAACGCCCCGCTGGCGGTCATCGAGTTCGTCGACCGCGACCCGGCCGAAAAGGGCAAGGACTCCGGTCCGACCGCCGAGGCGAACTTCGCCGAGGACTAAGCGGCGGCGACGTCCAGATTTCGCGAGGCCCCGGAAGGCGACTTCCGGGGCCTTTGCTTTTCGCGGAATCCCAGTCTGATGTCGGCCGGGGGACCGCCATGATCACACCGACCGCGCGCGCCGGCCGAAAGGCCAGCTTCGGCTTCATCTTCGCCCTGGCGCTGATGAACTCGATCTCGTTCGGGATCATGATCCCGATCCTGCCGAACCTGATCAAGCAGTTCGCCGGCGGCGACACGGCGGCGGCGTCGGAGTGGAACCTCGTCTTCGCCTCGGCCTGGGGCGTGATGCAGTTCATCGCCAGCCCGATCCTCGGCCTGATGGCCGACCGGTGGGGGCGGCGGCCCGTCCTGCTCATCTCGCTGTTCGGCCTGGCGGTCGATTTCGTCTTCATGGCCGTGGCGCCGGGTCTGTGGTGGCTGCTGCTCGGCCGCTTGCTGAACGGCGCGACGGCGGCCAGCTTCTCCACCGCCGGCGCCTATCTCGCCGACGTCACCGCCCCGTCCGAGCGGGCCAAGATGTTCGGCTGGATGGGCTCGGCGTTCAGCATCGGCTTCATCTTCGGGCCGGCGCTCGGCGGTTGGCTCGGCGAGATCGACCTTCGGCTGCCGTTCGTGGCCGCCGCGGCGCTCACCTTCGTCAACTGGCTCTACGGCCTCCTGATCCTGCCCGAATCCCTGCCGCCCGAGCGTCGCGCCACCGCCTTCGACTGGAAGAGGGCCAATCCTGTCGGCTCGCTCACCCTGCTGCGCTCGAAGCCGGGCCTCGTCGGCCTCGCGAGCATCGGCTTCCTGTTCCAGCTCTCGCACATGGTCTTGCCCAGCATCTTCGTCCTCTACCTCGGTTACCGCTACGGCTGGACGCCCTCGGCCATGGGCCTGGCCTTCATGCTGACCGGCGTCGCCGGCATGATCGTGCAGAGCCTGCTGGTCGGGCCCGTGGTCAAGCGGATCGGAGAGCGCAACGCCGTGCTGCTCGGCGCGCTCGGCGGCGTCGCCGGCTTCGTCTGGTACGGCTCGGCCCCGACCGGCTCCCTCTACCTGCTGGGCGTGCCGCTGTTCGCCCTGACCGGCTTCCTGACGCCCGGCCTGCAGGGTCTGATGACCCGCCAGGTCGCGCCGCACGAGCAGGGCCAGCTCCAGGGCGCAAACCAGAGCCTGACCGGCATCGCCGCCATCTTCGGCCCGATCATCTTCGGCGAGGCCTTTGCCTGGTCGCTGCGCCACGAAGGCGTGCACATGCCGGGTCTGGCCGTCTACCTGGCCGCGGTCTTCCTGGCCTTCGCCGTCCTCCTGGCCCTGACCATTCGCAAGCCGCCGCGCCCTCCGACGCAACCGGCTTGAACCTCGGCCATTTTTGCGCCTGAAACATCGGGCGACCTTCGCCCGCCGTCTGTCATGTCGGAGACCCCATGCGCGCCGACCGCGTCCTGACCGCCGCCCTCGCCCTGGCCCTCGCGTCCGCCCCGGCCCAGGCCCAGCTCGCCAACCAAGGCCGTACCGCGCCGACCAGCGCCCTGGCCATGAAGCAGTCCTTCGCCCCCGTCGTGCAACGGGCGGCGCCGGCCGTGGTCAACATCTCGTCCAAGCGGCTGGTCCGCGCCCAGACCGACCCCTTCTGGGAGATGTTCGGCATGGGCGCCCCGCGCGCCCGCATCCAGGGCTCGCTCGGCTCCGGCGTCATCGTCGGCGCCGACGGCGTCATCGTCACCAACAACCACGTCGTCGAGGGCGGGCAGGAGATCACCGTCGCCTTGGCCGACCGCCGCGAGTTCACCGCCCGCGTCCTGCTGGCCGATCCGCGGACCGACATCGCGGTGCTCAAGATCGACCCGCCCCCCGGCGAGCGGCTGCCGGTGCTGCGCATCGACGATTCCATGGACGCCCAGGTCGGCGACCTGGTGCTGGCCATCGGCGACCCCTTCGGCGTCGGCCAGACCGTGACCAACGGCATCATCTCGGCCCTCAACCGCACCGCCGACCCCAACGGCGATGCGGCGACGAACTACATCCAGACCGACGCGGCCATCAATCCGGGCAACTCCGGCGGCGCCCTGGTCGACATGGACGGCGACCTGATCGGCGTGAACAGTTTCATCCTGTCGCGTTCCGGCACCTCGTCCGGCGTCGGCTTCGCGGTGCCGGCCGCCGTGGTCCGGCGGGCGGTGGAGACCGCCCAGGGCGGCGGCCGCGCCGTCGTCCGGCCTTGGCTCGGCGCGCGCCTCCAGACCGTCACCGGCGAGATCGCCCGCTCTCTCGGCCTCGCGCGCCCGACCGGCGCCCTCGTCGCCGACGTCTGGCAGGGCGGCCCGGCCGACCGCGCCGGCGTGCGCCAGGGCGACGTGGTGCTCAGCGCCAACGGCCAGCCCGTCGTCGAGGCGGCCGGCCTGACCTACGTTGTCGGCAACAGTCGGCCCGGCGACGCCGTCCGCCTCGTCGTCCGTCGTGGCGAGCGCGACCTGAACCTCACCCTGCGGGCCGAGCCGCCGCCGGCGTCGCCGCCGCGCGACCAGGTCACCGTCTCCGGCGCCAATCCCCTGAACGGCGCGACCCTCGTCAACCTGTCGCCGGCCGTCGCCGAGGAGCTGGGCGTCGACGTCTTCGCCGGCTCCGGCGTCCTCGTGGTCAATCCCGGGACCGGCTTCGCCCGCGGCGCCGGCTTCCGGGCGGGCGACTTCGTCCGCGCCGTCAACGGCCGCGAGATCCGCACCACCCGCGAGCTCCAGCAGGCGCTCTCGGCCCGCGTGCCGGCCTGGCAGATCACCATCGAGCGCGGCGGCCAGAGGGTGACGGCGACCTATCGCGCGTGACCCGGCCGAGGGGCGCTGGTAAGCCGCCGGTATGGCCGACCTCTTCCAAGCCGCGGGCCTGACGCCCTCCGCGCCGCAGCCGCTGGCCGAGCGCCTGCGGCCCCAACGGCTGGACGAGGTGGTCGGCCAGGACCACCTGCTGGGTCCCGAAGGCCCGATCCGCCGCATGGCCGAGGCGCGGCGGCTGTCGTCGATGATCCTCTGGGGCCCGCCCGGCACCGGCAAGACCACCATCGCTCGCCTGCTCGCCAAGGAGGCCGGCTACGAGTTCCAGCAGCTCTCGGCGGTGTTCTCCGGCGTCGCCGACCTCAAGAAGGCCTTCGAGCAGGCCAAGGTGCGCCGCGCGGCCGGCCAGGCGACCTTGCTCTTCGTCGACGAGATCCATCGCTTCAACCGCGCCCAGCAGGACGGCTTCCTACCGTTCGTGGAGGAGGGGATCGTCACCCTGGTCGGCGCGACGACCGAAAACCCGTCCTTCGAGCTCAACGGCGCCCTCCTGTCCCGCAGCCAGGTCTACGTCCTCAAACGCCTCGACGAGGCGGCGCTGGAAGGCCTGCTGGCCAAGGCCGAAGCCTTCGAGGGCCGTCCCCTGCCGCTCGAGCCCGACGCCCGCCAGGCGCTCACCGCCCTGGCCGACGGCGACGGCCGTTACCTGCTGACCCTGGCCGAGACCCTGTTCAACATCGGCACGGCCAAGCCCCTGACCACCCGCGAGCTCGGCCAGGTGCTGCAGAAGCGCAGCCCGGCCTACGACAAGGACCGCGAGGAGCACTACAACCTCGTCTCCGCCCTCCATAAGTCGATCCGCGGCTCGGACCCCGACGCCGCGCTTTACTGGCTGGCGCGCATGCTGGCCGGCGGCGAGGACCCGCTGTTCGTCGCCCGCCGCCTGATCCGCACCGCCGTCGAGGACATCGGCGAGGCCGACCCGATGTCCCTGGTCCTCGCCAACGCGGTGAAGGACACCTACGACTTCCTCGGGTCTCCCGAGGGCGAGTTGGCCCTGGCCCAGCTCGTCGTCCACCTGGCGGCGGCGCCGAAGTCCAACGCCGTCTACGTCGCCTACAAGGCCGCCATGCGCGCCGCCAAGGAGACGGGCTCGCTGTCGCCGCCCAGCCACATCCTCAACGCCCCGACCCGGCTGATGAAGGACCTCGGCTACGGCAAGGGCTACGCCTACGACCACGACGCGCCGGAGGGCTTCTCCGGCCAGAACTACTTCCCCGAGGGCATGGAGCGGCGGCGCTTCTACGAGCCGAAAGGCGAGGGGAACGAGGCCCGGATCAAGGAGCGCCTCGACCGCTGGGCGGCCATGCGGCGCGAGCGCGGCTGAATCGCAGACCATTGTTCGCCGAACATGTGAGGCGTAAGCTCCGCCCTATCCTGGATGGGGGAGCCTCTCATGACCGCGACGACACCTGAAACCACCGCCGCCCGCGGCGCCACGCCCTGGCACCTGTGGGCGATCGGCGGCCTCTCGCTGCTGTGGAACGCCTTCGGCGCCTACGACTACGTGATGAGCCACTGGAAGGGCGACGCCTACTTCCAGCAGATGGGCATGACCCAGGCGCAGGTCGCCCTGCTGCACAGCTATCCGGCCTGGATGACCGCCGTCTGGGCGATCGGCGTCTGGGGCTCGGTGCTCGGCTCGGTGCTGCTCCTGGCCCGCTCGCGCTGGGCGACGACGGCCTTCCTCGTCTCGCTGGCCGGCATCGTGGTCGCCTTCGGCTTCAACTACCGGACAGGCCCGGACGCGGCGACGTCGCAGTCGATGACCATGAACGCGGTGATCTTCATCGTCTGCGCCGCCCTGGCCGCCTACGCCTGGACGATGGGCAAGCGCGGGGTGCTCCGCTAAACGGAGCGCGTGAAGCGCCCCAGTCCGAAGGAGCGGCAGCCGGTCAAGCTCAGCCGCGAGGAAGTCGACCTCGTCCGGTCCCTGGTGATCTACGAGGACCCGCACGTCCTGGCGCTGAACAAGCCGCCGGGCCTGTCCAGCCAGGGCGGCCGGGGCCAGGTGAACACCCTGGACGAGATGCTGTGGGCCTTCGCCCGGCCGGGAAAGGCGCGGCCGCGGCTGATCCACCGGCTCGACCGCGACACCTCCGGCGTCATCCTCACGGCCAGGACCCAACCCGCCGCCAGCTTCCTTGGCAAGGCGATGATGGCCCGCCGGTTCGCCAAGACCTACCGCGCCCTCGTCACCCCCGGCGCTCCCGATCCCCGCGACGGCGCGATCGATGTCCCCCTGCGTCGGGTCGAGGCGGGGCGGGAGGCCTATATGCGTGTCTGCCCGCCCGACCATCCGGACGCCGAGGCGGCCCTGACCCGCTACCGCACCCTCGCCGAGGCGCCGGGCGCGGCCCTGGTCCAGGCCGAGCCGGAAACCGGCCGCATGCACCAGATCCGCGTCCACCTGGCCTCGCTCGGCCGCCCGATCGCCGGGGACGCCCGTTACGGCGGCGCGCTGGTGGTCGGCGGCCACCCCGCCTCGCGGCTCATGCTGCACGCCGCCGCGCTCGTCTTCCCGCATCCCGGCGGCGGCGAGATGCGGCTGGAGGCCCCGGTCCCGGCCGACATGGCCGACCTACTGGCCAAGCTCGCTCTGGCCTGAAGCGGAACACCGCGCTCCCGTCGCTCGTTTGTTCCGGCAAGCTGCGGAAGCAAAACGGAAAAGCCGCCCGACCCGCCATGAGCAAGCCCATGAACCGCCTCGTCATCCCCGCCCTCTGTGCGCTCACCCTGGCCGCCTGCGCCTCGACGCCCACCACCTTCCAGCCGGCGATGGGGCCACAGAGCGTCGGCTATTCCGAATACCGCATCGAGCCCGGCCGATATCGCATCACCTTCCGCGGCGGCCCGGGCGCGCCGCCAGGCCTGGTCACCGACTACGCCCTCCTGCGCGCCGCCGACCTGGCCATTGCCGACGGCTATGACTGGTTCCGCGTCTCCGACCGCTTCCTCGAAGGCCAGCCGAACCGCAGCCCGCGCTTCAGCGTCGGCGTCGGCGGGGGCGGGGGCAGCTATGGCTGGCGCGGCGGCTCCAGCGTCGGCGTCGGCCTCGGGACCAGTTTCCCGCTCGGCGGCGGTCCGGCCGTGGCGGCCACGATCGAGGTCCTGATGGGTCGCGGCCCCCGCCCGACCGGCGGCGACGTCTACGATCCGAGGGGCCTGCGCCAGACCCTGATGGGGCGCGGCATCTAGCGGCGCAACCGCGCCCGGCGCATAAGGGCGCGATGCAAACCCTTCTCTACGTCGGCCTGGGCGGCGCGCTCGGCGCGGTCGGGCGCTACCTGGTCGGCGTCCAGGCGAACCGGGCGTTCGGCGCCGGCTGGCCCTACGGCACCTTCGCGGTGAACGTCGCCGGCGGCCTGCTGATGGGCTTTCTGGCCGGCGTTCTCGCGCATAAGGGCGGCGCCGACCAGGAACGCTGGCGGCTGCTGCTCGGCGTCGGCGTCCTCGGCGGCTTCACCACCTTCTCGGCCTTCTCCCTCGACCTGGCGCTGATGATCGAGCGCCGAGCCTACGGCGCCGCCGGGGTCTATGCGCTCGTCTCTGTGCTGTTCTCGACGGCGGCCCTGTTCGCCGGTCTGATGCTCGCCCGCCGGGTGGTCGCATGAGGGAGGTCCGCACCCTCTACGTCGACAATGGCGAGGACGGCGTTCGCCTCGACCGCTGGTTCAAGCGCCGCTGGCCGCACCTCAACCACATCCAGCTTCAGAAGCTGACCCGCTCCGGTCAGATCCGCGTCGACGGGGCCCGGGCCAAGCCTGACACCCGGCTGACCGCCGGCTCGCAGGTCCGCGTGCCGCCGCTGCCCGACGCGCCATCGCCGCGCGACAAGAACCAGCTCGACCCGCGCGACGCCGCCTTCGCCCGCTCCCTCGTGCTCTACGAGGACGAGGAGGTTCTGGCGCTCAACAAGCCGTCAGGCCTCGCCGTCCAGGGCGGCACCAAGACCACCCGCCATGTCGACCGGCTGCTGTCGGCCTGGGGGGAGGGGCTCGAGCGGCCACGGCTGGTCCACCGGCTCGACCGCGACACCTCCGGCGTGCTGGTGCTCGGCAAGTCTCCGGGCGCGGCGGCCAAGCTCGCCGGGGCCTTCGCCCGCCGACGGACGCAGAAGACCTACTGGGCGCTGGTCGCCGGCCTGCCCAAGCCCGGCGACGGCGTCCTTGAGCTGCCGCTGGTCAAGCGGGGCGTCGGCGACCGCGAGATGATGGTGCCGGCCGAGCCCAAGGATCCGAACGCCGAGACCGCCGAGACCGAGTTCGTCACCCTCAGCCGCGCCGCCGACAAGGTCGCCTGGATGGCGCTCTGGCCCCACACCGGCCGCACGCACCAGCTCAGGGCCCACATGCTGGCCATGGGCCACCCGATCCTCGGCGATCCCAAGTACCGCAACGAGACCTCGGCGGCCCTGTCCGAGGGGCTGAAGCTGCAGCTCCACGCCCGCCGCCTGGTGCTGCCGCACCCGTCCCGCGGGACCCTGATGCTGGAAGCGCCGGTCAGCCGGGAGATGGAAGAGGGCTTCGCGCGTTTCGGCTTCGACGAGCACGAGGCCGATCCAGAGCCGTTCGGCAGAAAACGCCGCTGAGACAAAGAGATGCAAAAAGGTTTTCACGAGCCGGTTGAGAAGCCGCGTCGGTTCTACAAGACGGTCGAAGTGGCGGAGGCCGACGGCGGCTTTGCGGTCCTGCTCGACCACCGCAACGTCCGCACGCCGAAGGGCGGCCGCCTCGTGTTGCCGACCCGCGCCGCGGCCGAGCAGGTGGCCGAGGAGTGGGCGGCCCAGGGCGAGGTGCTGGAGGTCGCCGGCATGCACGCCACGCGCCTCGCCAACACGGCGCTGGAATCGATCTCCGCCGCCCGCGAGGCGACCGCCGGGCACGTGGCGGACTACGCCGCCTCCGATCTCCTCTGCTACTTCGCCGACCAGCCTGAGGGCCTGGCGCGCCGTCAGGCGGCGGCCTGGGAGCCGGTGCTGCAGCGCGCCGAAAGCGAACTTGGTCTGCGCTTCGTCCGCGCCTCGGGCATCGTCCATCAGGCGCAGCCGCCGGAGACGCTGGACAAGGTCAGGGCCCTGGCCCTCGGCCTCGACGATTTCGCCCTCGCCGGGTTGGCGTTCGGCGCGGCCCTGTTCGGCTCCGGCGTCCTGGCCCTCGCTGTCCAGCGCGGCTGGCTCGGCGGGGAGGCGGCCTTCGATCTCTCGCGGATCGACGAGGCCTGGCAGGAGGAGCAGTGGGGCGTCGACGAGGAAGCCGCCGAGCGCGTCGCCCGCCTGCGCGTCGAGGCGCGGATGCTGGAGCGCTGGTTCCACAGCCTCGCCGCCTGAAGCCACACGGCCCCGCTTGCCATCACGAAGCCGCGAGCCTGCGCCGTGACCGGAACGGCGCCGTAGGCCTCGTGTTTAGCGGTCAGGGCGAGGTGCGCCCGAACCTACAGACACAGAGGATATCGCCATGGCCGACAGATGGATGGACGAGCGCGACCGCTCCAACCGTGACCGCCCCAACCGTGGCGGGCCGGATCGCGACCGCGACTGGCGCCGGTCCGAGGCCTACGGCCAGGATCAGCGTCGCGAGTACGGGCGTGATTATCGCGGCGCCTCGATGAGCGAGGGCCGCAGCTTCGGCGGCGGCGACTTCGACGACGACTATTACCTCGACCGGTCCTACGATCGGAACCGCACCGGCGGCTCCTCGTACGGCTCCACGTACGGTGCTTCCTTTGGCGGCGAGCGCGACTACGGCTCCGCCGACCGCACGTCCTCGGTCAGCCGCGGCGGCTGGCAGGACCGCGACTACGAGGGTACCAGTCCCGCTTTCCGCAATCAGGACCAGGGCGCAGTGCACGGCCGCGCCTGGCAGGACCGCAGCTACGGCGGGCCCAGCCGGGCCTTCCGTTCGCAGGACTACACCGGCGGCGCCAGGGCGGGCGACTACGGCCGCAACGACCGCTACGAGTCGGGCTACCGCGCCTATGGGCGGGGCGACGATGACCGTCGCCGCGAGGCCTATGACGAGCAGGGCGGCGGCGCGAGCGACTTCCTCTATCGGGCCGGCCGGCGGATCTCGAACTGGTTCCGCGGCGACGACCTGATGGACGACCGTTCCGATCGTTCCGACCGTTCGGAACGCTACGCCCAGGACCGCGGCCATCGCGGCACCGGACCCAAGGGCTACAAGCGCTCCGACGAACGGATCAACGACGAGGTCCACGACCGCCTGACCGACGACCAGTGGCTGGACGCCACCAACATCCAGGTCCAGGTTTCGAATGGCGAGGTGACGCTCTCCGGCACGGTCGACAACCGCGAGTCCAAGCACCGGGCCGAGCGCTTGGTCGAGGACCTGTCGGGCGTCACCCACGTGCAGAACAACCTGCGCGTCGCCTCGAACCCGATTACGGGCTCCGGCACGGGACTCGGCGATGCGGCCACCGAAGCGTCCATGCGCCGCGACGAGGATTCCCTCGGCACGGGCGCCACGACCAACCGCAAGCCGATCTAGGCGGACAGCGGCCCTCTTCCTCACCTTTCCCCCCGCCAAGCCAGAGGGAGAGGGTAGGAGAGGGCCTACGGCCTGACGGCGTCTGCGGAACTCAGGCGAGGGCGTCCCCGCGCCCCAGCCGGTCCGGAAGCGGCGCGCCGTTCGGCACGAACTCCAGCGACACCGAATTGATGCAGTAGCGCAGCCGCGTCGGGGGCGGGCCGTCCGGGAAGACGTGGCCCTGGTGGCTGTCGCAGCGGGCGCAGCGGGTCTCGATCCGCACCATGCCGTAGGAGGTGTCGCGCACCGCCTTGACGTGGGCCTCGTCGATCGGGGCCCAGAACGAGGGCCAGCCGGTGCCGCTCTCGAACTTGGTTTCGTGCCGGAACAGCGGCAAGCCGCATAGGCGGCAGCAGTAAGCCCCGTCGTCCTTCTGGTCGAGCAAGCCGCCGCAGAACGGCGCCTCGGTGCCGTGGTGCAGCAGAACGTCGGCTTCCTCGCGCGTCAGCCCGGCCTCCAGTTTCCTGCGCTCCGCCGCGTCGGGCGGGGTCAGGTCGAAGCCGGAGGGGGAGGTGGTTGCTGGCGTGTTCATGGGCCCCAATCTAGGTTGCGACCCGCCCCCTCGAAAGGCCAGCCGGCTTCGAAGGCCGCCGTGATGGAAGGACCGACATGATCATCGCCACAACGCCGGAAGTCGCTGAAGGCCGCATCGACCGTACCCTGGGCGTCGTCAGCGGCGAGGCCATCATCGGGGCGCACATCTTCCGAGACCTGTTCGCGGGGATCAAAAACATCATCGGCGGCCGGGCCGGCGGCTACGAGAAGGCGCTGCGCGAGGCCCGCGACATCGCCCTGCGCGAAATGCAGGAGGAGGCGGCGCGCCTCGGCGCGGACGCCGTCATCGGCGTCGACCTCGACTATGAGAGCCTCGGCCCCGATGGCGGCATGCTCATGGTCACCGCGGCCGGCACGGCCGTGACGTTGACCCGTTAAAGGCGCCGCAAAGCTTCGCTATAGTCGGCCCATGGACCGCCAGATCGATTGGGCCGAGCTGTTCTTCTCCGCCGAGGGCCGGACGCCGCGCGCGTCCTCCTGGCTGGGCGCCGGCGTGCTCGTCGCGGTGGCGGCGATCTACGAGGCCCTGGTCGGGCCGACCCTGCACTGGCTGACCGGCTGGTTCGTCTATCCGGCCCTCGTCTATTGCGGGACCTGCGTCCTCGCAAAGCGCCTGCACGACCGCGGGCGCAGCGGCTGGTGGGCGGCCCTGATCATCGCCGCGGTGGTCGCCGTCTGGCCGCACCCGTCCGGGTTCCTCGACTTCGTCTTCTTCCTGATCCTGGCCTGGGCCGGCATCGAACTCGGCGTCATGCCCGGCGAATGGGGCTCCAACCGCCACGGGGCCAATCCCATGCGGCCCGCCTAAAGCGGCGGCGGCGCCGGCTCGACCTCGCCGAACACCTGCCGGAAGCTGGCCTTCAAGGCCGCGTCGGCCTCCGCCAGCGTCACCGGCAGGCCCAGATCGACCAGGCTGGTCACCCCGTGCTCCGTCACGCCGCACGGCACGATCCCCGAAAAGTGCGAGAGGTCCGGCTCGACGTTCAGCGCGATCCCGTGGAACGACACCCAGCGGCGCAGCTTGACGCCGATCGCCGCCACCTTGTCCTCGCGGCCGTGCCCGCGGTCGACCCAAACGCCGACCCGCTGTTCGCGCAGTTCGCCCTTCACGTTGAAGCTGTCCAGCGCGCCGATCACCCAGGCCTCCAGCGCGGCGACGAAGGCCCGCACGTCCCGCTCGCGCCGGTTCAGGTCGAGCATCAGATAGGCCACCCGCTGGCCGGGCCCGTGATAGGTGAACTGGCCGCCGCGGCCGCTGCGGTGAACCGGGAACCGGCCGGCGTCCAGCAGGTCGCCGGGCTTGGCCGAAACCCCGGCGGTGTAAAGCGGCGGGTGCTCCAGCAGCCAGACCAGCTCGCCGGCCTCGCCGGCGGCGATCGCCTCGACCCGGGCCTCCATCGCCGCCACCGCCTGCGGATAGTCGACATAGCCCTCTGAGATCGCCCAGCCGGCCGGGCGGCGGTCGTCGCGGCCGAAGATCGGCGAAACACCTTCAGGATTTAACGGGCGGTCAAGCATGTTCGCGCAATGTGGCGCTCCGCTCGCCGATCCGGAAGCGGCAGGCGGCGAGTTTCGCATGTTCTGATTGGCCGTGTTTGGGGGCGTTGCGTTTGAGCCAGGTCAAGGCGGTCAATGTCGAGATCCAGGTCGTCCTCGGACGCTCGACCCTGCCGATGCAGCAGCTTCTGCGCATGGGCCGCGGCGCGGTGATCCCCCTCGACGCCACCGCCAACGAAGAGGTCTGGATCCTCGCCAACAACCACCCCGTGGCGCGCGGCGAGATCCAGATCAACGAGGACCGGATCTCCATCGCGGTGACCCGCGAGGCCGACGTCTACGACTATATGGCCGGCGGGGCCTGAAGTCGCGCTTCACAAACCCGGCGGCGTTTGCTAACCCCCGCGCCTCACCACGAGCGGTCGTGGCGGAATTGGTAGACGCGCAGCGTTGAGGTCGCTGTGGGGCAACCCGTGGAAGTTCGAGTCTTCTCGACCGCACCAGGTGAATCAGGGGCAATAGGCCGGGCGGCCGTCCTTCGAGACGGAGCCCGTCGGAAACCGCGAACAGTCTGAAGATCCGCGCCCGCTCAGGCGCAGGGCGTCCATCACGAGCGTAGAGGGGGGTCCGCATGGCGCGCGAATCGGACGACCTGACCGACGTGACCGACCTCGAGGAAGACCTCGAAGACCTCGCCCTCGACGACGACTACGCCTTCAATCCCGAATTCGTCCGCATGGTCGCCGACGCGCTGGACCGCGGCGACGCCGAGCGCCTGCGCGAGCTGCTGGGCGCCCTGCGCGCCGAGGACATCGCCGACCTGATGGGTTTCCTGTCGGCCGACGACCGCGAGGAGCTGCTGCCGCACCTCGACCCGGAACTCCTCGGCGACGTCATCAACGAGCTCGACAGCGAGATCCGCGAGGACATCCTCGAGCACGTCGCCCCGGACACCCTCGCCAAAGCCCTCGGCGAGATGGACTCCGACGACGCCGCCGACGTCGTCGACGACCTGGAGGACGACAAGAAGGCCCAGGTTCTCGCCGCCATGCCCGAGGTCGAGCGGGCGGCCATCGAGACCACCCTGGCCTATGAGGACGAGACAGCCGGCCGCCTGATGCAGCGCGAGGTGGTCGCCGCCCCGCAGTTCTGGACCGTCGGCCAGGCCATCGACCACTTCCGCCGCGAAGAGGACGACCTGCCGGAGCTGTTCTTCGACGTCTACGTGGTCGATCCCAGCTACCGCCCGGTCGGCGCCGTGCCGGTCAGCCACCTGCTGCGCGCCCGCCGCGAGGCGCCGCTGGCCCAGATCATGGAGCCGGTGACCGAAATCCCCGTCGGGATGGACCAGGAAGAGGTCGCCTATATCTTCGACAAGTACCACCTGATCTCGGCCCCGGTGGTCGAGCCGGGGGGCCGGCTGGTCGGCCAGGTCACCGTCGACGACATCGTCGGCGTCATCCAGGAGGAGCGGGAAGAGGACATCCTGGCCCTTGCCGGCGTGTCCGACGCCGGCCGTGACGCCGGCGTTTTCGGCATCGTCCGCTCGCGCCTGCCCTGGCTGCTGATCAACACCCTTACCGCCGCCCTGGCCGCCAGCGTGATCCGCGGCTTCGAGGGCGAGATCGTCAAGCTGGCCATCCTCGCCGTCCTGATGCCGATCGTCGCCTCGCTCGGCGGCAACGCCGGCACCCAGACCCTGGCGGTGGCGGTGCGCGCCCTGGCCAGCCGCGAGCTGTCGGCGGTCAACGCCATGCGCACCGTGACGCGCGAGATGACCGTCGGGGCGCTGAATGGCGCGGCCCTCGCCGTGCTCACCGGCGCGGTGCTCTACGCCTTCTTCCGGGACGGCGGCCTGTCCCTGGCGTTCGGCCTCGCCCTGCTGATCAACCTCTTCGTCGCCTCTCTGGCCGGCGCCCTCGTGCCGCTCGCCCTCGACCGCGCGGGCCGCGACCCGGCGGTCTCGTCCTCGGTGTTCGTGACCTTCGTCACCGATTTCACCGGATTCTTCGCCTTCCTCGGATTGGCGGCGCTCATCCTGTTGTAAACCTTCGCCGGGGTAGGACAGGGGAGGCCCGGCGCTTGCTTAACCGGGCAGGACGCCTCGGCGTCTGTGTCAAACTGGGTCAGAAGGCATGAAGCCGCGCCACCAGGTTTCCCGGGCCGCGATCGATCTGATCAAGCGGTTCGAAGGCTACCGCCGTACGGCGGCGCAGCTGCCTGACGGTCGCTGGACGATCGGCTATGGCCACACCCTGACCGCCCGCCAGGGTGCGGAGGTGTCGGAAAGCGACGCCGAGGCCCTGTTGCTCTACGACCTCATCGGCGTCGCCCACACCGTGAGCGAGCTGACGTTCACGCCGCTGGCCCAGAACCAGTTCGACGCCCTGTGCGCCTTCGCCTTCAACATCGGCCTCGACCGCTTCCGCGGCTCGCAGGTCCTCAAGCGCATCAACGAGGGCGCCCTGCTCGAGGCCGCCTGCGGCATGGAGCTGTGGCGCAGGGCCGAGTTCGAGGGCGAGGCGATCGTCATCGACGGCCTGGTGCGTCGCCGGGCGCTGGAAAAGGCGCTGTTCCTCACCCCCGCCGACGGCGCCTTCCCGCCGGCCCCCTCGGCCCTGCTGCGGCCGCAGCTCGATTCGAGCGCCGCTCCGCTTGTCCCGGCTGAGCGCCCGACGGTGGTGACCGCGCCCATGAGCGGCGAGGTCGCGACCCTGGCCCTGGATGGCCCTGCGCCGGAGCCGGCCTTCGACACCGCCGCGGCCGCCGCCGAGGCGGTCCGCGTCCGCCTGGCCACCCTGTTCAAGGACGAGCCGGCCGCCGACCCGACGCCCGACGCTGCGGACGAGGCCCGCCCGCAGGCCGACTTCGCCCCGCCGATCACGGTCGAGGCCCCCAACGAGATCCCCAGCGATGAGCCGGCGCCTGAGCGCGAGGCCTGGAAACAGACGCCGTTCGAGCTGACCGGCGAGGCGCCGGAGCCGCCGGCGCCGCCGCCGCGCGATCCCGAACCCGAACACCCCGGCCCGCCGAGCCTCGACCTCTTCGAGCCGCCGCCGCCGCGCGACCCGCTGGACGAAGAACTGGCCGGCTACGTGGCCTTCCCGCCGCGCGCCTACGACGTCGCCACGCCACGCCCCGCCGCCGCCCCGCGCGAGGGCTATCTGTCGCTGGTCAGCCTGGCCGTCCTCGGCCTCGCCTTCTTCGCCGGCGGCCTGTTCTGGGCTCTCAACGCCCAGGGCGGCGCGGAGCCGGGTTGGCTGACGCCCAAGGTGGTCGGCGGCCTCGCCTGCGTCGCCGGCGTCGGCTTCTTCTCGATCGCCCTCTTCCTGCTCCTCCAGCGCCTCGGCGAGGCGGCCGAGCGGGCGCACGAGCGGCCCCCGTCCAGACCCCGCCGCTAGACGCATCCGCTCGCGGCGCGACGCGCCCCGTGATAACCGTGCGCGGATGATCCTGGACCCTGGCTCGACCTTCGAGTTCGGCCTTGGCGAGATGGCCGACGCCATCCGCGAGACGGCCAGCCGCTTTGCGGCCGAACAGATCGCGCCCCTGGCCGCCCGGATCGACGCCGACAACAGCTTCCCGCGCGACCTGTGGCCACAGATGGGGGCCCTCGGCCTGCACGGCGTCACCGTCGAGGAGGAGTTCGGCGGCCTCGGCCTCGGCTATCTCGAGCACGTGGTGGCCATGGAGGCGGTCAGCCGCGCCTCGGCCTCGGTTGGCCTCTCCTACGGCGCCCACTCAAACCTCTGCGTGAACCAGATCCGCCGCTGGGGCACGCCCGAGCAGAAGCGCCGCTACCTGCCGAAGCTGATCAGCGGCGAGCACGTCGGAGCCCTGGCCATGAGCGAGGTCGGCTCCGGCTCCGATGTCGTCTCGATGCGCCTGCGGGCCGACCGGCGCGGGGACCGCTACGTCCTGAACGGAACCAAGTTCTGGATCACCAACGCCCCGCACGCCGACGTCCTGGTGGTCTACGCCAAGACCAACCCGGAGGCTGGCAGCCGCGGCATCACCGCCTTCCTGATCGAGAAGGGGTTCAAGGGTTTCTCGGTCGGCGGCAAGCTCGACAAGATGGGCATGCGCGGCTCCGACACCGCCGAGCTGGTGTTCGAGGACTGCGAGGTTCCCGCCGAGAACGTCATGGGCCCCGAGAACGGCGGCGTCGGCGTCCTGATGAGCGGCCTCGACTACGAGCGCGCGGTCCTCGCCGGCGGCCCCCTCGGCATCATGCAGGCCTGCCTCGACGCCGTGCTGCCCTATGTCCGCGAGCGCAAGCAGTTCGGCCAGCCGATCGGCAGCTTCCAGCTGATCCAGGCCAAGGTCGCCGACATGTACGTCGCGCTGAATTCCGCCCGGGCCTACGTCTATGCCGTCGCGCGGTCCTGCGACGCCGGGCGCACCACGCGGTTCGACGCCGCCGGCGCGATCCTGATGGCCAGCGAGAACGCCGTGCGGGTCTCGCTCGAGGCCGTACAGGCGCTCGGCGGGGCCGGCTACACCAAGGAACATCCCGTCGAGCGTCTGGCCCGCGACGCCAAGCTCTACGACATTGGGGCCGGCGCGAACGAGATTCGCCGCATCCTGATCGGAAGGGAGTTGATCGGCGCATGATCCGCCTCGTCTGCGCCGTCGCCGCTCCATTGGCCGCCGCCGCCGCCCTCCTGGCGGGCTGCGCGACCCCGCCGCGCGATGTCGCCGACCTCGCTCCCGCCTGTCCGGCGGGGGAAAGCCGCGTGCGCACGGCGCAGCTCTATTTCTCCGGCGCCCGCCCACCGGCCCCCGCCCTGACCGACGCCGCCTTTACCCGGTTCGTCGACCGCGAGATCACGCCCCGCTTCCCCCACGGCCTGACGGTGCTCGACGGCGGCGGCGCCTGGCGCGGCGACGAGAACCGCCTGATCCGCGAGGCGGCCAAGGTCGTGCAGATCATCCTGCCGCCCAGCGGCGACGCCCCCCAGCGGGTGGCCGCCGTACGCGCCGCCTACCGCCGGGAATTCGCCCGCGACACAGTCCTGGTCATCCAGGCTTCCTGCGTCCCCTTCTGAGAGAGCCGAGATGCCGATCCTGTCCGCCATCCTCGCCGCCGCCGCCATCACCGCGGCCGACCCGTTCAACGGAACCTGGGTGCTGGACCCCGCCCGCTCGCCCGGCTCGCGCGGGACCCAGCAGCTGACGATAACCGTTCGCGGCGACGCGGAGACTTACTTCACCGAATGGGCCCTGCCGAACGGCCAGCGCAACATCACCGGCTACGAAGCCGTCTACGACGACGCGCCGCATCCGGCCCACACCTTCACCATCCTCCCGGGCGGCGAGGTCCGTGCCGGCGAGATGCAGGTGCGGGTCAAGCGGATCGACGCCCGCCATCGCGAGACGCGGCACGTCCGGGACGGCAAGGTCGTCCGCCTCTTGCGCCGCGAGATGGCCGAGGATGGCACGACCCTGGTGTCGGAGATGTTCGACGCCGACGCGGCCGGGACCCTGACCCCGACCGCCCGGCTGGTGTTCGATCGCCGCTGAGGCTCAGCGCTCGTAGCGGACCTGGCCGTCGATGATGGTCATGTCCACGGGGATCTCGGAGAGCTTGGCCTTCGGCGCCGTCAGCGGGTCCTGGGCCAGCAGCACGAAGTCGGCGACCTTGCCCACCTCGATGCTGCCGAAGTCCTTCTCCATGAAGTTGGCCTTGGCGCTCCAGATGGTGAACATCTTGATGCCGTCCATCACGCTGATCGCTTCTTCCGGCTGGACGACCGTGCCGTACTTGGTGTCGCGGTTCACCGCCCGGGCGATCGAGAACAGCGGATAGGTCGCGAAGTTCTGGGTGCCAATGGTGTCGACCCCGCCGGCCGGCTCGAAGCCGCGCGCGATCAGGGTCCTCATCGGGAAGAACTTCATGTCCGGCTCGCGGACGTTGACGTCGGTCAGGCGCCACAGGAAGGCGACCTGGGGCGAGATGATGATGTTCCCGGCCTTCATCCGGCGCAGTCGCTCTTCGGTCCGCTGCGGGTCCTGCACCAGGAAGTGGGCGAAGTGCTCGATCCGCAGGCGGGCGTCCTGTCGCGGATGGGCCTTCTGCGCCGCCTCGAAGGCGTTCAGCGTCATGTCCTGGGCCCGGTCGCCGTTGGCGTGGACCATCACCTGCCAACCGCGGGTGTGGGCGCCCATGACCAGTTCGCTCAGCTTCTCCTGGCTATAGGTCGTGCCGCCGGTGTTGTTCGGCACCCAGGTCGTGCCGGACCCGTTCCAGAACGGCTTGTAGACGGCCGCCGTGGTGCCCCAAACGCCGTCCTCCACCAGCTTGATCGCCCCGACCCGGAGCCAGTCGTCGCCGGCCTCGGGCTTCAGCCCCATGGCCTCCAGCTTGCCGACGGGATCAGCGTCCTGGGCTGAGACGTTGGTGATCCCCGGGACGACGATCGGGCCGATCAGATAGTTCATCCGCACTCGCATCGGCAGGCGGCCTTCGGCGCGCAACTCGCCCAT
>NZ_JBIIGK010000179.1:0-5238 GCF_044236515.1 Phenylobacterium sp. | reverse complement strand
TGAAGCACACCTCGCCGAGCGCCTCGCCGACCGCGCCGACGCCGACGCCCTGCAGGATGGTTCCGTCGGCGAGGGCCAGAACGCCGGTCGCGCCGGGCAGCAGGTCGCGGCTCATGGGCGTGGGCTCCATCGTCAGGGCTAAGAGGGGAAAGCGGGCCGGGCCCGCAAACGGTCGCGTAGGTAGTGGCTTGCGCAAGGCCGGTCAATGCGGCGAGAGGGAGGGCATGCGCATCACCACGGTCGGCCTCGATGCCGACGACACGCTTTGGCACAACGAGACCATCTTCCGGCTGACCCACGAGCGTCTGCGGTCGCTGATGACCGGGGTCGCCGACCCCGAGGTGGTCGACGCCCGGCTGGCCGAGATCGAGAGCCGGAACCTGCGGCTCTACGGCTATGGGGTGAAGGGCTTCACCCTTTCGATGCTCGAGACGGTGATGGAGCTGACCGACAACCAGCCGCCGGGGCGGATCATCGCCGAGATCCTGGCGGCCGGTCGCGAGATGCTGACCGAGCCGGTCGAGCCGTTGCCGGGGGTCGAGGACGCGCTGGCGGCCCTGGCGGAGGGCGGCTACCGGCTGGTTCTGATCACCAAGGGCGACCTGCTGCACCAGGAGCAGAAGCTGGCCGCCTCCGGGCTCGGCGATCTCTTCGCGGCTGTCGAGATCGTCAGCGAAAAGGACGCGGGCACCTATGAGCGGGTGTTCGCCCGCCATGGCACCGGCGCCGCCGAGGCGGTGATGTGCGGCAATTCTGTGAAGTCGGACATCCTGCCGGCGCTGAAGGCCGGGGCGTTCGCCGCCTACGTGCCCTATCCGCTGATCTGGGCGCACGAGGTGGCGGATACGCCCGAGGGCGACCCGCGCTATGTCCAACTGGAGACGCTGCGAGACCTGCCTCCGTGGTTGCGTTCGTTGGCGGCATAGCTGTTAGCTGTGGCGATGGTCGGACGCTTCGACGAGCGGTTCATTGACGAGATCAAGTCGCGCCTGCGTCCCTCGGACGTGATCGGGCGGACGGTGAAGCTGCGCAAGCAGGGCCGCGAGTTCGTGGGCCTCTCGCCGTTCACCAAGGAGAAGACGCCCTCGTTCTATGTGAACGACGACAAGGGCCAGTTCTTCGACTTCTCGTCGGGCAAGACCGGCGACCTGATCACCTTCCTGCAGGAAACGCAGCGGCTGTCGTTCTCCGAGGCCGTGGAGATCCTGGCCGGAGAGGCGGGGGTGCCGCTGCCGGCCGTCGATCCGCGCGCCGCGGAGGTCGAGAAGAAGCGGCAGGGCCTTGGCGAATGGCTGGAGCTGGCGGCCCAGTGGTTCGAGGCCGAGCTGCGTCGCCCGTCCGGGCGCGAGGCGCGGGCCTATCTGGAGAAGCGCGGCCTGCCCGAGGCGGAGTGGAGCCGCTTCCGGCTCGGTTTTTCGCCCGGCGGGCGGACGGCGCTGAAAGACTATCTGGTCGCCAAGGGGGCGCGACCGGCCGAGCTGGTCGAGACCGGCCTGCTGATCGCGCCGGAGGACGGCGGCCAGCCCTATGACCGGTTCCGTGACCGGATCATCTTCCCGATCACCGACGCCCGGGGCCGGGTGGTGTCGTTCGGCGGCCGGGCGATGGATCCCCAGGCCAAGGCCAAGTACCTGAACGGGCCGGAGACCAGCGTCTTCCACAAAGGCCACAACCTCTACGGCCTGGCCGACGCGCGGAAGATCATCGCCGCCGCGCCGTCTTCGTCCTCGGCCGGCGAGGCCCTGCCGCTGGTGGTGGTCGAAGGCTACATGGACGTCATCGCCTGCCAGCGGGCCGGACTGCCGGCGGTCGCCCCGATGGGCACGGCGCTCGGCGAGGACCAGATGGAAATCCTCTGGCGGCACCATCCCGAACCGACGCTGAGTTTCGACGGCGATCGGGCGGGCCGCCAGGCGGCGGCGCGGCTGATGGACCGGGCGCTGCCGCTGCTGAAGCCCGGCAAGAGCTTCCGGTTCGCGATCGTCGAGGGTGGCAAGGACCCCGACGAGGTGCTGCGCGAACAGGGCCCGGCGGCGCTGAAGGCGCAACTGGCCCAGACCACGCCCTTCGTCGAGGCGCTGTTCATCCGCGAGCGCGACGCCGAGCCGCTGGACACGCCCGAGCGCAAGGCCGGGCTGAAGGTGCGCCTGCGCAAGCTGGCGGCGACCATCGCCGACAGCGACCTCTCGCAGGCCTACAAGGAAGACCTGCTCGGCCGGTTCGAGCAGCTGTGGCCGACCACCCAGGCCGTCTACACCGTCGGCGCGGCGGCGCGGGAGATGTCGCGCCAGCGGTGGAAGGACCGCGCGCCGAAGGAGGGCGCGACCCAGCAGGCGAAGGACGCCGTCGAGCGGCTGCGCCGGGCGCCCAAGCCGCTGGCGGCGGCCCTGGCGCTGTCGGCGGTGCGCGATCCCCAGGTGCTGGACGAGGCTATTGAACTGGTCGACCGCTACGGCTTCGGCGACGACAAGCTGGGCCCCCTGGCCAAGGAACTGGTCCAGCTTCGCTACGAGGCGGACAACCTCGAGGCCGAAGTCGCCATACGCCGGCTGGAGTCCAAGGGCCTGGACCTCGGCGCCCTGGAGCGGGAGGCCAAGCGCGCCGGGGTGACCGCGCCGTTCCTCGATGCGGTCGGCGATCAGGCGCGCCGGCTATGGCGCGAGGCCTTCGACCTGCTGATCCAGCTCGAGTCGCTGGAGCGGGCGGTGGATGAGGCGGTGCGCGACCTGCCGCGCGACAAGGACTCCTCGACGCTGATGAGCCTGAAGGCCGAGCGCGACCAGTTGCGCCGGCTGATCAACAGCGACTGGGCCAACGAGGCCGAACACGCCCGTCCGGTGCTGCCCCATTGACCATGCGCCTGCCCTTCCTCGCCCTGACCCTGGCCGGAGTCTGCTGGGCGCTCGGCTTTCCGCTCGGCAAGCTGGCGCTGGGCGAGATGTCGGCGCCGCACCTGATCCTGCTGCGGTTCGTCGTCGCGGCGCTCGTGGCCCTGCCGTTCGCGGTGCGGACGCCTGAGGCGCGGCGGCTGTTCCGCTCGCCGGCGGTGCTGGCCGCCGGGGCGCTCTATGGGCTGGCGTTTATCGTCCAGTTCGAGGGGCTGGCGCGCACGACGGTGGCGCTGTCGGCGCTGCTAGTCGGGCTGATGCCGGCGCTGATCGCCACACTGGCGTTCGTGATGCGCGAGCCGGTCAGCCGCACGTCCTGGGCGGGCGTCGCCGCCGCGACCGTGGGGGCCGTGGTCATCGCCGGCAAGCCGGGGGCGTCGGGATCGCCGCTCGGCGTCGCCCTGTGCCTTGCAGCCCTGCTGCTGTTCCTGGCCTGGCTGGTCGTGGTGCGTCGGGCGCCCAAGGAGGCGCCGCCGTTGGCCGTCACCGCGGTCAGCATCGTCGTCGCCATGATCGCCGTCGCGCCGGTGGCCTTCGTCCTGCACGGCCCGCCGAACCTGATGCTGCCGCCGGCGACCTGGGCCGGCATCGCCGGGCAGGGGGTGCTGGCGACGGTCATCGCCACCGCCGCCTGGCAATGGGGCTCGGTGCGGGTCAGCAGCGCCAGCGCCGGGGTGTTCATCAACATCGAGCCGTTGCTGGGCGCCATGCTCGGCGTCGGCCTGTTCGGCGATCCCCTGACCCTGGCGTTGGCGCTCGGCGGTCTGCTGATCGTCGGCGGCAGCGTGGTGGTGGTGCTGGGCGAGCGCGGGACCACGGCGCCCGACCTCAAGGACCCGCCGCCGACCCCGGCCTGAGGCGGCGGGGACAGCCGGTGCGACAGTCTGCCGCAACCTTCGCGCGCGCAATCGGCCGCCCCGCCTTGACTTGCCGGGGTATCGACGCCATCTGGCCCCTCGCGGATTTAGCGCGCTGTTGACAGACGTCGATCGGGCCGCTGCGACCTTCGGGCGCGCCCACTTCGAAAACTGACGTCTCCCTCAATGCGTGGTGATCCCAGTGGTCGCGAGGCCTCGGCGCTACCTTTTACGGGGGGCGGCGGCGCGGGACGGCGCTTTCGACGCTGCGCGGGGCGACCGCGCGCGGCTGTCGTCACGCCCACGCGCAAGGTCAGGTGCGGCGCACTGGTATGCGCGATCAAACTGGAACGAATTGGACGCCGGACGGGTCGTAAGGTCGCACGCGACTGGTCCTTCCGGTGACTGACACCATTTCTCGGCCCGCCTCGGCCCCATGTTTTGGGAATCGGGGCGGCCGCCGATCTCGGAGAACTCGATGAGCACCACGACCGCCGAAACGGAAGCGCCGGAACCGACGGGTGGCGACGGGCCGCTGCTCGACCTGACGGACGCCGCGGTCAAGAAATTCATCAAGCAGGCCAAGGCCCGCGGCTACGTCACGATGGACGAGCTGAACAAGGTGCTGCCCAGCGAGGAAGTCACCTCCGAGGCCATCGAAGACACCCTGGCCATGCTGTCGGAGATGGGCGTCAACGTCGTCGAGGCGGAAGAGGACGCCGAGGGCGGCGAGGTGGCGGTCCGCGAGGAATCCGCCGTCGTCGAGACCACCAAGGAGCCGGCTTACGACCGCACGGACGACCCGGTGCGGATGTACCTGCGCGAAATGGGCTCGGTGGAGCTGCTGTCGCGCGAGGGCGAAATCGCCATCGCCAAGCGTATCGAAGCCGGCCGCGACACCATGATCCGGGGTCTGTGCGAGAGCGCGCTGACCTTTGAGGCGATCATGGTCTGGCGCGAGGAGCTCGGCTCGGGCCGCATCCTGCTGCGTGAGGTCATCGACCTCGAACAGACCTACGGCGGCCAGAACCCGGCCGTGGAAGCTGCGCCCGCGGAAGCGGAAGCCGAAGCCGAGCCCGGCGAGGAAGGCGAAGCCGCGGCCGCCGAGGGCGAGAGCGACGACGACTTCGACGACGGCGCCGGTCCGACGATCAGCGCCATGGAGGCCGAGCTGCGCGAAGGGGTCATGGCGACCCTCGACGCCATCGCCGCCGAGTTCGAGAGCTTCCGCCTGCTGCAGGAGAAGCTGGTCGCCCAGCGCCTGAAGGGCGACGACCTGGCCGACAAGGACCGCAAGGCCTACACGGCCGCGACGGCGACCATCGTCCAGCACCTGAAGACGCTGAAGCTGAACAACAACCGCATCGAGGCGCTGGTCGAGCAGCTCTATGCGATCAACAAGCGCCTGATGGGCCTGGAAGGCCGGCTGCTGCGCCTGGCCGACAGCTACGGCATCAGCCGCACGGAGTTCCTCAAGGCCTACTTCGGCCAGG
>NZ_JBIIGK010000049.1:0-18768 GCF_044236515.1 Phenylobacterium sp. | reverse complement strand
ACGGCGTTCAGCTTGTCGCCCCACAGGTTGATGTTTTCGCCCGTGAACTGCAGCTCGAAGCGCAGCGAGGGGGACCAGGAGGAAGGCATCAGACGATCACGGCTCCCGTGTCTTGGCGGATCCAGTGAACCCCGTTGGAGATGGCGAGCACGTCCAGGTCGGCGACCAGGACCAGGCTGTTCGGATAGGCGGCCGGCGGCGGCAGGTCGGCCTGGGCCGCGGCGAACAGCGCCTGCGGCCGGCCGGGCGCCTGCACCTCGCGCAGGGCCTCGTGGAAGGATTTCAGGGTGGCGCGCACGGCCTCGGGCGTGCCGGGTCCGGGCGGGATCAGCATGGCGAGCCCAGCACCTGGGCGAGTTCCGTTGACAGGGTCACGCCCGCACGGCTGCGCGCGTCGAGCTGGTTCAGCTCGTCGATCGCCCGCTCGAGCCGAAGCTCGTAGGAGGCCGCCAGTTCCCCGTCGCGCAGATAGGGCGCCGCCTCGCAGAGGGTGGCGAACAGATAGACGTCCGGCGCCTCCGCCAGCAGGGCGTTGACCGGCGCCGCCTCGGTCAGGCGGAACTTCGCCCGCATCCTCAGGGCCAGGTCATAAGCCCGGTCCGCCGGCCGGTCGAAGGCGACGTTGCCGCCGTCCACCGCCCACGCCGACGGCGGGCCGCGCAGCGACACCGCGGCCAACAGGGACGGCTCGACCTGGCGCAACGCCTCGCGGCCCTCGGGCCGGACGAGCCACAGCGCCAGCGGCTCGGCGAGGATCGCCGGCGCCGCCACGCTCCGCGCGCCGACGTTCAGCGTCAGGGCCGCCTCTGTTTCGCCGAGCCTCGCCCGCAGCACGCGGTTCAAGCGCGCCTCGGCCAGGGTCACGAACTCGGGGATCCGCGCAGTCAGGTCGGCCCGGACCAGCCAGTTCGCCGCCGCCGCGCACAGCTCGGCATAGGTGGTGATCGCCATAGCGAACCTCGCATGAAAAAGGCCGCTCGAGGCGGCCGGAAAGGGATGGGATTGTGAGCGCGGATCAGCCGCGCGGGCTCAGCCGGCGGGCGTCCGCTTGTCGAGGCTGCGCAGCCCCGCCACCACGCCTGACAGGCTGGCCGCGATGGCCAGCTTCTCGACGGTGACGAAGGGGACGAACACCCCCGCGCACACCGCCACCGTCGCCGCATAGATCGAGAACGGCCGCGCCGCTTGTTTGAAGATATCGAGAAGGCGCACGCCGGCGCCTGGCGCTATGGCCGCCATGAGGGTCTCCGGTGATCTGGAAGGGAAACGGGGCGGCCCTTCCGAACCGCCCCGAGCAGGCGCTTACGCCCTTAGTTGTTCGCCAGGCGGCAAGCCAGTTGCGGCCGCAGCGTCTTGTAGCCGTAGAGCACGTCCAGTCGGCACGGGAACTTGTCGCTGTTGATGTCGTACTGGCGCACGATCCGCATGCTGATCCCGTCGAAGGCCTCGCGCGCGGCGAAGTCGACGCCGCGCGGCATCACCATGTCGGCCGTGGCGAAGGCGAACGCGCCCTTCTGATAGGCCAGGCTGATGCCGTGCGTGGTCGAGGCCACACCCGCGAAAGTGATCGCCGCGCCGGCGGCCGGGGCGGCCGAGACGTTTTGGCCCGCGCCGCTCGTCACGATGGCCGGGCTGATCGTCCAACTCCCCGCCCCGCCGGCGGCGTCAGCAGTCACAACGAACGACTGCGGCTGGCCGGTCGACTGCTTGGTCTCCGGATGCACCCGGTTGACGCCGGCGATGGTGAAGACGTCCCCCTGCTTGATCGCGCCGGTGCCGGTGTTGATCGCCAGGCTGGCGCCGGTCTGGCCCGCGCCGTTGACCAGATAGCCCGCGCCCGCGCCGCGCAGGTGCGACGGCCACAGGGTGTTCTCCATGAAGTCGAAGCCGGCAGTGCGGCCCATATAGCCTTCGCGGTTCTGCTTGGTGATCGTCGCCTTGTCGTTGAACAGACCCTTCAGCGCGTCCACCAGGTCGACGTTGTCCTGGGTGTTCAGATTGCACGTCCGGCCGGCCAGCGGCGCCAGGTTGTCGACCAGGATCTTGCGGCCCTGCAGGATCTTGGCGAACGTCGCCGGCTGGCCGGCCGTGCCGACCTGGTTATAGACGTCCCGGTACATGCTCATGGCGTCGGCCTCGATATTGGCCGCCAGCACGCTCATCGCCGGCTCCAGCACGCGCTCGGAGAAGTCGTCCAGGTTCATGGTCAGATCGACCGAGGTGAAGTTCAGGTCGACGCCCTTCTGCGTCTGCACCTTCAGGTCCACGGCGCTCTCCGTGGTGTCCTGGGCGGCCAGCGCCGCGCCGGTCCGGACCGTGTACTGGTTGGGCAGGCGCACCTTCAGGGTGTCGCCGACCTTGGCGCCCTGCCGGGCGAAGCTGTCGTCGTATTCGCGCGTGATAGAGCCCACGAAGTTGAGCTTCTGGTGCAGCACGCGCAGCGCCTCCCGCGTCACCGCGGTGGCAGTCAGGATCGTATTCGGCATCTGATGTCCTTTGGAATAGTTTGAGGTTTTCGCCGCGCGAAAGCCCCCGAGGCGCGATGCGACGCGCGTGCTCAGGCGGCCGGCCTGGGCCGGCGGCGGTGATGATTTGGTTTCAGTTGGAAGAGCCGGCCCATATCCTCAGGCGCCGCTTCCGGAGGCGAGCCTCCGACGACGCCGAGACAGACCGGCGAAATGTCCAGCGAGGCTAAGAGCCCCGTCAGATCACGGCTCTGAGGTTTCGCTCCATCGGCCTTGGTCCCAGTCGATCCACGTCTCTCGCACGGCCAGCCGATCCGATCCTCCGACCGTCAGGCGCCAAACATTCGAGCCCAGTCCGCCCGAGACATAGTCGAGTGCACCCACCGCAAGTTGCCGTCCGGCGACGTCTTGAACCGTGAGAACGAAGGCGTTGTCGGAGCTTGGGATCTGCACCAGGAGATCGTCGCAGCGCCCCCGACAGATTTGCTCGACGCGGTTTCCTCGGCTATCGCGCGCTGTAATTCGCGCCACACCGTGGCTGGCGGCCTCCGCCCCCCGGGTCACCAACTCGACGGTGTATTCCGGCTGCCAAAGGTCACTGTTGATCGACAACCGGACCCAGCCTGCGATCAGGGCCGGCGGAATGAATCCGATCAGCAATCCGATGGCGAAGGCGCCGATGCGCCGCCGTTTCGGTGGCGCTTCGCTCACACGCTCACCTCGTCGCAAGCGTCCAGGCACCGTTGCTCGAGCCGGGCGCCGCCTCGATTGAAACTCTTGAAGCCCTCCAGTCGGCCCCCATCGGCGAATGGGCTTGGAGGCTGGCGTGTCGTACCGCCATGCATGATCAACCACGCGGCGACGACAGCCATCGCCAGACCGACGAGGATCCCGCCGGAAAACTTCAGGCCGCCGATGATGAAACCGCGCATCGATCCCTCAAGTTATTGACGGTAGTGCGAACATAAAGCGAACGAATGTCAAGCCTTCACTTGGCCGGGATGCGGCGCTGATAAGGGGCTTCATCGGGGATCTGACCGCCGGGGCTCGCTTGCAGGCGCCGCGCGTCCACCGGCCGGCCATCTCGCGCGGCCCAACGGCCTTCGGCGTTATTCCGCAGATCCATCAGACCTTCGGAAGGAGCTTGGCCGTGCCAATTTTCCCGAGCGTGTTCCCGAAGGAAAGGCGGAGCATAACGTTGCGCCCAAACCGGGACGCTGTTGTCGATCTCGTGGCTCACGCCGGCGAGATATGCGGTCAGCGGGTCGATCTCCGCCGCGAGCCGACGGGAAAGCTCGGCGTGGCGCATTGCATCACCGGCGTCATTGTGGCCTGCGAAACCGCGCATCCCAGCTTTGATCCGCTTGGCGGCTTCGTATTTGGCCGGCAGGTTCCACCATTGTTTTCCGGACCCCCGACGCGGCGCCCGCGCCACGGCCGCCTGCTCCCTGACGCTGAGCTTGTACGGATCCCCCATCACCGCCCCCGCGCCGTCTGGTCGTTGCGGCGGGCCATCCAGTCCTTGACCGCCAGCTCGTCGCGCACCCCGCCGCCGCCCGGCGCCGAGCCGGAGACGGTCAGCGCAGGCCGCAGCTCGCGGGCCCGCGCCACGCCCTCCTGCCGGCCCGCCTCGTCGGCGCGCCAGGCCTTGTGCAGCAGCTTCCACAACCGCGGGTCCGCCGCCTGCGCCAGCTCGTCCAGCGTGACCCCGAACGCCTGGGCGTAGTCGACCAGCTTGGCCGCCGTCTCCGGCGACCAGCCCTCGATCTCCTCGGCCAGCTTGCGGCCGGTCTCGGCCATCCGCCCCGCCGCCGCCCGGGCGGCGCGCAGTTCGTGCAGCTCGTCGGCCTGCGCCAGCGCCTGCGCCAGGTTCCGCCGCCCGGCGTTCAGCTCCTGGTACCGGCCGAACATCCGCCGCGCTTCCTGCGGGTCCTCGGCGGCGAACGCCTCCCAGTCCACCTGGCTCAGCTCCTGCAGATGCTCGTCCAGCACCGCCAGCTGCATCCGCTCGCGGCCCTCGCCGGCGCCGATACGCTGGGATTGGGCCCGCCCCTGCTCGGCCAGCGCCGCCCGCTCGGCCTCCAGCGCCCGCCGCTGCTCGGCCAGGTCCTGGGTCTTGCGGGTGTAGTCCGCCTGCCGCAGGAAGGCGCCCTTCAGCGCCGCCGGGATCTCATACACCTCGCCGTCCAGCTCGATCTGCAGCGTCTCCGCCGCCTCGCCGGCTTCCTCGTCGGGCGCCTCGCCCTCCGGTCCGGTCGCCTCCCATTCCGTGGTGTCCGGGCCGAGTTCCTCCGCGCGCACGAGGTCGCCCTCGCCCGCCATCATGGCGTCGTCGTTGTGCATGGCTGTCCTTGTTCTGAAATACGCCCCGCGATGCGGAGCCTTGCCTTCGCCGCGTCAGCGGCCCCTGTGACGCTGCGCGGCGTTGCGGGCGTCGTTGACGCGCTTGGTCTCTTCCATCCGGCGGTCGTTCTCTTTTTGCCAGTCTGCGAGGTCGTCGATGATTTCGACGCCAGCGTCGTAGAGCTGCCCCCCAGCCCAACTGCCCGCTGCGCTCCCAACCGCGCCCGTCAGTGGAGCCGCCGGCCCACCGCCCGCGGCGCCGATGACGCCGCCGATTATCCCTCCAGCCGCTTCAGCGGCCGGGCGCTTCCAGTCGTCCGCCGTAAGGATGTTCGCGGCATCGAGCACCAAGCCTGGCCCATAGCGCGCAACCTTCAGAACTCTGATTACCTTCGGCGCGTGCTTCTTCGCCCGCTCCATACCGACGCCAAGAATTCCCTGCTGGAAGTTCATCGCGCCAACAGCGAGTTGCTCGCTCGGGAACGCCTGACCCCGTTTTCGTTGGGCGTTGTCCATCTCTATTCCTCCCCTTCGAATAATATGATTGTGCTTTCTCATGTGGAGCGAGGAGCGAAAGGCGCGTTGGCGGCGAGCGGAGGCCTACGAGGGCGCGCTCGGCAGCCTCTCGCTGGCAACGGGCTTGACCTTAATCGGCGCCTGGACCTCCGACGCGGAGATGCTTGGGGGCGCAGGGCTGTTCGCAGCCATCGGCTTCATCTGGACGGCATGGCTCATTCTGGCGAAGGCCGACCGCAACCGTTTTACAACCGGCGACTTCTGGATCGCGGCCGCCTGGCTCATGCCTGGCGCGGCTCTGGTGCTATCGATGCCCTACGTCGCCGGGGCGCTGCTCACGCCCGCGGTCGGCCTGGCCTTCGCGTGCGTCCTGCCCGCGGTGACCTTCGGAGGCTTCTGGCTCGCCAGCGACCGTCAGCAGCTATCGCCCCGCGCCCGGACCCGCCTGCTTCGCGCAGCCAGCCTGATCGCCGTCGCCGTCGGGGTGATCGTGATCGCCGTCTCGGCCGCCTGGCTGACCGACCTCGGCCTCGTCGTCGCGCGTGAAGGCGCGATCGCGTTATGGCTCATCTTCGATGATCTCGCCGGCTTCGGCCTGACCCTGCTCGGCCTTGTCGCAGGCCCGTCGATGATCTGGCTGGGGTACCGGTTCGAGCGCCGCCTGCGTAACGGCCGGCGGACCCGCTGAGCGCCTTCCACGGATCGCGCTATAACGCCCGCCGACTCGCCCGCTCGCGCCCCTCACTCGCACCTAGGAAGCCACCATGTCCCTCACCCTGCACCAGGCCTCGGCCCCGGTCTTCGCCAAGGGCCTGAAGGGCCTGGCCACCGTGCTGCGCAAGGCCGCCGCCCACGCCGAGGCCAAGGGCTTCGACCCCGCCGCCCTGCTGCAGGCCCGGCTCTTTCCTGACATGTTCCCCCTGGTCCGCCAGGTGCAGATCTGCACCGACTTCGCCAAGGGCCCGATCGCCCGCCTGGCCGGCGAGGAGCCGCCCGCCTGGAACGACGACGAGACCACCTTCGAACAGTTGATCGCCCGGGTCGAGAAAGCCGCCGCCTTCGTCGCCGCCTTCGGGCCCGACCGCATCGACGGCGCCGAGGACCGCGACATCACCCTGGTCCGCCGCGGCGAGACCAGCGTCGTCAAGGGCCAGACCTACCTGCTCGAACAGGCGATCCCGAACTTCTATTTCCACCTGACGACCGCCTACGCGATCCTGCGTCACAACGGCGTCGAGGTCGGCAAGAAGGACTACCTCGGCCTGACCTGACCGCGCGCGGCGTCAGCGCCCATAGCGGCGGCGCAGGTCCGCCTCGCGCTGCTCGATGGCGCGGCGAGTGGCGTCGGTTTTCATCCGGTTTCGATCGCGCCAGTCGTCATACAGGTCCTCGGCCAGATCCTCGCCGGCGTCGAACAGCGTCTCGCCGATCATCGAGCCGCCTGCCGATCCAAACCCACGCGCGGTCATGTACAGCGATCAGCCCGCCCGCCACTTTCTCGGCGACGTAACCCGGAGCTTGACCGTTCATTCGCATTCTCCGGCTTGGATACGCCGCACGAACGCGGCAAGATGGAACACATGCGGAACAATCTGCCGCCATCGACGAGCAACCCGCTCGACCGGCCCCTCGACGTTCCGGTGACGCCTGTTCCAGGCACCGAGTATTCGACGGAATATCTGATGGTGGCGGGGGACGACGCGGCCAGTCTCGCAAGACCCTGCCGCCATCCTGACGAACCTCTGCCCCCCGGACGACACGACCACCTGGATGGCCCGAACACGCCGCACACCTTTGCGATGTTGATATTTGCGGGGGGCGGCTGGCTGTTTGAATTTCTCACGCCCGGCAAAGGCTGTGTTCAGGCTGGCTGCCTTTTCTGGTCGGCGTCGCTACCATTCAACTGTTTTCGGAACCTGGATCTGATCCACCGTCGTCGCCCTCCGGGGGACAGTCGGCGGAGCCAGGCGGTCATGCTCTGCGGGGCGGGCCCATGGCTGCTGTATGTGCCGTTCTGGGATACCCTGACGACCCGAGAGGCCCTGATGATGGCATTGCCGCTTCTCGTCAGCGGCAACCTCGGTTCGTTCTGGCTCGCTCGCGACAGTTGGCGCCCACGCCCGCCCCGCTTCTGGATCGCCTTTTCCTATGCCGCCGCTGTCGTCAGCGGCGCGGCCGCGGTCTGCGGCCCGATCCTCGTCTGGCGATCCTGGTGGGCCATCTCTCTGTGGGACTACGACCCGGCGGTGATGCTCATGGCCGCGCCGGGCCTGCTCCTGACCGCCGCCGGCGTCCTCGGCGTCCGCCGCTTCCTGCGCAACGCCGCATCCCAGCGCGCGGAGAGCGCGCAGCGCCCCACCACCGCGCCGGTCAGCGCCCGTAGCGCCGGTTGACGTCGTCCACCAGCCAATAGGGCGCCATCATCCGGCCGGCGTCGGCTTCGCGCGCCGTCATCCAGGCCTGCGTCGAGCCCGCCCCTCGCCGCAACATCTCCCCGACCGTCTCCGGGTTGTCCTAGACATAGAGGGCCAGTTTCTCGGCGCCGGCCGACCCTGCCGCGGCCCCAGCCGGCGAGGCCACCACCGCGAGCGGGCCCGTGGCAGCGCCTGCCATTCCGCCTCCGATGCCACCGAGAACGCCCGCCGCCGCGCCCAGAGCGGCCCGCTTTTTGTCCTCTGCCAGCGCGATGCGACCAAGCGAGTATGCCGTGCTACCCACCCATGGAACGCTGCGAAGTATTGCTTTCCCCGGTGTGGTCATTCCCGGCGGCTCTTGGACGCTCGCTCATCGGTCAACCCTTTCGGATTGCGGAGGCGCTGCCTCGGCGTAAGATGGAACTTATGAAGAACAAAGAGGGCGAACAGATCGCGCAGGCTTTGGACCTCAGCGCGGCACAGACCACCTCTCCCCTCGACCGCCCCATCGGCGCGCCCATCCGTCCGATCCCTGGGCTCGATCGCGATGTGGAGGCCGAGGTCAACCAGCGGGTCTGGGGTCTCCGCCCAACAGAATTTCCTTCGCCGAAGGCCGGCGGTCCTTACATAACCGTAGCAGAACTCGAGGCCCGTGAAGTCTACGCAAGAGGGTCATTCCGCAATGAACTGACGGAAGACACTAAGTTCCTTTATCTCTTGTACTTCTGGACGCCAGGGTTCTGGTTACTGAGATTTTTCAAAGATTACAGCGGCTTCGAGATGTTTTCGATGTCCTTGTGGCTGTTGATCTTGCTGATCCTCACGCCCTTCACGCTCTGGCGGGTTGTCGGCCTTCGTCCCGGCCTGGTGAAGCGCTCCGGCGCCCGCCTCGCTCTTGCCTGGCTGCTGCAGATCCCCCTGATCTCTGCAGCCTTCGACGGGGTCGCGCTGCAGATCGTCCTGCCCTTCTCATATGGCGGCGGCCTAATCCTCCTGCGGTCGGCGCGGAAGATTCCCCGCGCGGCCCCGCCCCCATCGCCCTGAGCCGGTTGGTCTCGGCGGCGAAGGCGTCGTCCGCCATGCTCCATTTTGAATCTGCACGCCGTTGACCCTATGGCGGATCTCCGCCCGAAACCCGGTGGGCGATGTGAAGCGCGCGGGGAGGTGGTTGGCGGGCGTCTGGCTGCTGCTGCTGCTGCTGAAATTCCCGGCGAATTATGCCCTGGATAGCTTCGGACTTGCAGGCGCGATCATCGCTCATGTGCTCGTGTTCGTCCTCTATGCCGGCGGGCTCTACCTGCTCTACCGCGCGCTTACGGTTCCGCCGGCCGCGAAGCCATCGCCCTGAGCCGGTTGGTCTCGGCTTCGAAGGCGTCGATCTGCAGCTTGCGGGCCTCGTGGGCCTTGTCCTGTTTCAGCGCCGCGATCTCGGCCTTCGCCGCCTCCAGCGCCTGGGCCAGCTTGCCCATCTGCGCCTTCGCCGCCTCGACTTCCGGAGGTACGGGCCCGCCCCCAAGACCTTGAGCCCGCGCCTGCGGCGGCAACAGGGCCGAAAGCCGCCCGGCGATCTCCTCGGCCCCCGGCCAGTCGAGGTTGCGCGCTAACAGGTCGCCGATCACCGGCGCGGCCGGCGGATAGGCGCGGATCAGCTCGATCATCTGCGTCGAGGCCTCCTCCCGGCGGCTGGTGAACGAAGGGCCGGCCCGCACCGTCAGGTCGTACTTGCCCGCCGTCAGGTCATAGATCCGGCCGATCTTCTTGAGCTGCTCGCCGGCTTGCCCACCCGGAGCCGTCCCGACGCTGCGCGCCTGCCCGTCCGGCCCTAGGATCCGCACCACCCTGGGCGTCGCATAGACCTTCGGAATCAGGTCCAGGATGATCCGCCCCCCGTGCCGGATCGCGCGGCTGAGGTTGTCGATGTAGTGGAAGGTCGAGGTGTCGCCCTCCCGCTGCCGCGCCATGATCGCCCGGCCGCTGGTCTCGTTCGACCGCGCCCCCAGGCTGGCGTCGTGCAGGCCCATGATCGACTTCATGTCGTCGGCCGCATTGGCCGCCTCGTGCAGCGCCCCGGCCGGCGGCCCGGCGAACGGCTGGCGCATCGGCGGCTCGGGCCCGTCGTATTCGATATAGGCATGGGTCTCGGTGTTGGCGCTCGCCCACTTGGCTGAGTCCGACTGGAACGCCCCCTTGCGGCCGATGAACGGCGCCTTCGGGGCCAGGGCGACCAGCTCGGTCGACACCGTCCGCCAGTAGTTGAACATCCGCTGCGGGTCCTTGGCGTCGCGCACCAGCCCGCGCAGCCGCCGCCGGCCGTCGACCATCAGCTCCTCGCCATAGACCGGCACGATCGGGATGTACCTGCCGGCCCAGTCGATGGTCTCCAGCACTTCGGCGCCGGAGATGATCCGCTGCACGACCTTGTGGCTGGCCACCTGCCGCGGCCGGCCGACGACGCTCACGCCCAGGGCGTCGTACATCGCCTTCTGCGCCTTGTAGGCCCCCTCCTCGAGCATCTGCCCGTCAGACAGCGCCAGGATCGTCTTGGTCGCCCGCTCGCGCCGCCAGTATTCGGCGACCATCACCCGCTCGCCCTCCAGCCAGGGCGCGCCCAGCCGGGCGTAGGCGTCCGCCGACCAGTCGACGGCCTGAGCCCCCTTCCACCTCGCCTCGAACGCCGCCTTCGGCATCCCGTCGACGACGAAGGCGGTGTTCCAGTCGCCGCTGTCGGCCGCCGTCGAGTTGGGGTCGCCATAGATCGAGAACGGGTTGGCCACCCGCTCGACCGCGATGTCCTGGTCGAAGCCGTCGTCGGTGGCATAGCGGGTGTTGATGCGGAAATATCCGAGCCCGCCGGTCACCGCGAAATCCAGCGCCGTGTCATAGGCGACCTCGGCGTCCGAGCTCTGCTCGATGTGGCGGATCAGGCCGTTGAACACCTCGGCGGTGTCGCGATCGGCGCCGCTGTCCACCGGATGCACCGCGATCGCCGGCTTGTTCTGCCGCGCGTCGTTGACCACCTGGCGAATGAAGGCCGGCAGCCGGTTGATGGTCAGGCACGGCCGCCCTTCCAGTTCCCGCGCCCGCTTCACCGCCTGCGGCCACTGCTCGCCCAGCCGGGCGAACCGCAGGTCGTCCAGCGCCTCGCGCCGGTTCTCGGCCTCCGCGTCGGCGGCCAGGTCGAAGGCCTCGCGGGCCTCGCGGATCAGTTCGTCGTCGGACACGAAGGTACGCCCCATAGGCTATCGCCCCGCACGGCGGCCGAGCGGGGTGGGTCAGGTGATGAGCGGCGCGGGGCCGCGGGTATCAGCGAGTCAGAAAGTTAGGCCCGGGGGCCAATCAGTTCGCCGGGCTCGCGGTCTGCCCAGCTCGCGACGGCTCAGCGCAGGTCGAGCACCTTCCAAGCGACGTCGGAGCAGACGCGGCGGCGTCCTTTTTACCGCGCCCGGCTTCCCTGGGCGCAGTTCTTGACGCTGACCAAATCCTATCGAAAACGTGCCCGATGGTCAAGAACAAATTGCGAACATTGTCCGCGCCGTTAACCGTGCCCCCTTAAGAATTCATTGACTGTATAGCCAAGCTCTGGCCCCTTCCGCGCCGAGGGAAGGGGCAAAACGGTATGGATTCCAGGCTGCTGGGTCTGGCTGCGCTTGCGGCTGCGGCCGGCGTGGCGGGCGTGGCGCACGCCGCCGGCGCCTTTGCGCCTGCGCCTGTTCCTAAGACCGAGGTGGGCTTCATCCGCACCGCCGACCGCCTTTGGGCCGGCAGCATGTCGACACTGGAGGCCTGTGTCCGCTCCCGCGCCCGGCCGCGCCTCGTGGCCCTCTTCCTGCCGCGCCAGCCCCACGCCCTGCGCGAGCGGCGCGGCGAGCTGATCGGCGAATTCCTGACCCCGGCGCCCGTCGCGCCCGCCGTGTTCGACCGCGCCCGGTCCTGCGCCACCCTCGCCGGCGCGGCGGCGACCACGCCGGCCATGCTGGCTGGCGGCGCGCCGGGCCTCGCCAAGTTCCAGGCTGCCTTCTCGACCTGCATGGCCGAGCACCAGGCGAGTCAGTATGTGGGCTCGATGACCCTGTGGATCGACAACCAATGCGTCTGGTAACGCGGGCCTGAGGCCGCCGGTGACCGAACCGCTGCCCTAGAGTTGCAGGTCGTCCCGGTCCCGCTCGACCAGCGGCCGGCGCTCCGGCGGCGGGCCCAGAGTCGCCCCCGCCTCCCTCAGCGCCTTGACCCGCTTCCGGTCGAACTCCGGCGCGTACTCGACCTCTTCCCAGGTCAGGTACGGCCGCCAGAGAATGAGATCGTAGGCCGCCGACAGGCTGACGCCCGGCAAGGTCGCGAGCTCTTCCGCCGAGGCGGTGTTCAGGTCAGGCATGGCGGAAGTCCCTCGGCTATCTCGATCCCGGGCTTACCGGGCAACGTGAGCTCAACGACCCGCGTTCCGCCAAGCTCGCGTGTAACAGCAGATGTGATCAGCCGGCGGCCTGTTCGATCTCGTCCAGCATCGCCGCGACGTCGTAGCCCGCCTCGCGCATCGCCGCCTCGCCCTCCTCCAGGCCCGACCGCGCCAACCCGTCCCGCAGGGCCTGGAACCCGGCCGGGTCGGACAGGGCCAGCTGGGCCAGCAGGGCCCGCAGCAGCACGTCGTGGGCCACCAGGCTGCGCTGCGTGTCGGCGAGCTGCGCCTCCAGCGCCAGAATCCGTCCGCCTGCGTCCATGCTCTCTCTCCTCGTCCCGCCATCAAGGCCAGCCCAGGCGCGAGTTCAAGTCGCCCTCGCCGCCGGCTTCAGGCAAACAGCGTCGGCATCGCTGTCTACAGGAGACCCCGTCTTGCGCGCGCTCGCCCTTTGCCTGGCCATGTCCCTCGCCGCCTGCGGATCGCCGCAGCCGTCGGCGCGGAAGTCGAACCCCCACGATGCGGCCCGGCTCGCCGCCCTGCCCGCCCCATACAACCAGGGCGATCTGGCGAACGGCCGCGAGAGCTTCACCCCCTGCCGCACCTGCCACACCCTGGCGCCTGGCGGCGCGGACCGCACCGGCCCGAACCTGCACGGCGTCGTCGACCGCGCCGCGGCCGCCAAGCCGGGCTTCCGCTACTCCAGCGCCCTGCGCCAGGCCGGCCTCGTCTGGACGCCGGACCGCCTGGACGCCTTCCTCGCGTCCCCGCGCAGCCTGGCGCCGGGCACCCGCATGTCCTTTCCCGGCGTCGTCAACGAGACTGACCGCCGCGACCTCATCGCCTATCTGATGGTCGAGACCGGATACGCCCCGCCGGCGCTATCCGCAGGCTCCGATTGATCTAAGCAACCTTGACGCGTGTTTCCGACGGGGTCATCGTGTCCGGGTCGGCCAGCCCCTACGCCGACATTCCTTGCTGGCGCTCCGTCGCTGGCGACGCCGCGGACGACGTTCCCTCCCGACCGCAAGGCGCTCTGGCCTTCCCTCCGAGGGGAAGGCCATTTTTTAGGGGCGCACCCCGCCGCCGTCCAACCGCCTCACTCGGCGGCGTTGGCGACGCTGGCCTTCTCGGCTTCCTCGAACTCTTCGATCCGCCGCGCCGTCGCCATCGGCGACTTCGTGAACTTGGCCAGGAGGTTATAGAACACCGGCACCATGAACAGCGTGACGAGGGTGGCGAAGATCGCCCCGAAGAAGATCGTCACGCCGATCGTCTTTCGCGATTCACCGCCGGCCCCGCCCCAGATGATCAGTGGGATCGCGCCCGCCGCCGCCGAGATCGAGGTCATGATGATCGGCCGCAGACGCAGGGTGGCGCTCTCGATCACCGCGTCGCGGATGGTCCGTCCCTCGTCCCGCAGTTGGTTCGCGAACTCGACGATCAGAATGCCGTTCTTGGCGGCGATGCCGACCAGGATGATCAGGCCGATCTGGCTGTAGGTGTTGATCGAGCTGTCGGCGATCAGCAGGCCGAACAGCCCGCCCAGCGCCGCCACCGGCACCGTCAGCATGATCACGCTCGGGTGGATCCAGCTCTCGAACTGCGCCGCCAGCACCAGGAACACCAGCAGCAGCGCCATGCCGAAGGCGATGCCGACCGCGCCGGAGGATTCCAGATAGTCCCGCGCGCCGCCGCCCCAACGAATGCCGCCGCCGCCCGGGTGCTTGGCCGCCTCGGCCTCGAAGAAGGCGATCGCCTCGCCCATCGAATAGCCGGGGTTCAGCTGCGCCCCGAGGGTGATGGAGCGGAGCCGGTCGGTCCGCGCCCGATCCGGGGTATCGCCGCGCACCCGCGTCGTCACCAGCGCCGACAGCGGCACCGTCTCGCCGGAGTTGGCCCGGACATAGATGTTCCGCAGGTCGGCCTCGGTCTGCCGCCGTGACCGGTCGGTCTGCAGCAGCACGTCATATTCCTGGCCGCCCTTGATGTAGGTCGTCACCCGCCGCTGGCCGAACATGGTCTCCAGCGCCCGGCCGACCGCCTGCACCGAGACGCCCAGCGTCGCCGCCTTGTCGCGATCGATGTCGACCAGCACGCGCGGGCTGGTCGGCTCATAGTCGATGCGTGGCCGCGCCAGGCCGGGGTTGGCCTCCGCCGCCGCCAGGATCGGCCGGATCCATCGCTCGATCTCGGCATAGTCGTTGCCGGTGGCGATCATCTGGATGTTCGACCCGCCGCCGCCGCCGCCGCCCGGGCCGCCGCGCTGCAGCCCGCCTTCCGGCGAGATCAGCACCCGTACGGCGGTCACCTTGGCCAGTTCCTTGTTCAGGCGGGCGGCCAGCTCCTGGGTGGTCACCTCGCCTTTCTGGGGCAGGATGAGGTTGCCGCCGGAGTTGTTGAACGAGCCGGCCCCGCCGAACCGCGGCGCCACCAGCACGTAACGCTCGATCAGGCCTTCCTTCTGGTAGCGGGCCAGGATCTGCTCGACCTGCCGCGTAGCCGCCAGGGTGTAGTCGAAGCCCGCGCCCTCCGGCCCCTGCAGGCCGATCTGCGCCCGCCGCCGGTCTTCCTGCGGCGTCAGCTCCTTGGGCAGCACGGTGAACAGGCCGAAGGCGCACAGGCCCAGCACCAGCACCAGCGCCGAGGCCGCCACCGACACCGTGCGGTTGCCGAGCATGCCGTCGAGGGATGTGCGGTAGGACCGCTTCAGCCGCCCCATCGCCGCGTCGACGCGCTGAGCGATCCAGCCTTCGCCGTGGCCGGTGCGCAGCAGCTTCGAGGCCAGCATCGGCGACAGCGACAGGGCCAGCAGCGCCGAGAACGCCACCGCGCCGGCCACCGCCACCGCCAGTTCGACGAACAGCCGGCCGGTGAAGCCCGGCATGAACATCAGCGGCGCGAACACCGAGATCAGCACGATGGTGGTCGCCACGACGGCGAAGAACACCTGCCGCGCGCCGCGCTGCGCCGCCACGATCGGCGGCTCGCCCTCCTCGTCGATCCGTCGCTGGATGTTCTCGACGACCACGATGGCGTCGTCGACCACCAGCCCGATGGCCAGAACGAGAGCCAGCAACGTCAGAAGGTTGATCGAGAAGCCCAGCGGGGCCAGCACGATGAAGGTCGACAGGATGCAGATCGGCGCCACCAGGGTCGGGATCACCGCCGCCCGCCAGGTGCCCAGGAAGACGAAGTTCACCAGCGCCACGCAGACCAGCGAGATGGCCATGGTGATCCACACCTCGTCGATCGCGTGACGGGTGAACTCGGTATAGTCGACGGCGACCTCCAGCTTGGTGCCCTTGGGCAGGCTGCTGTTGATCTGCGCGATCTCGCGGCGCACGCCGTCGGAGATCTCCAGGTCGTTGGCGATGCTCTGGCGGAACACGCCCATGCCGACCATCTCGACGCCGTTCGAGCGGAAGCTGCGGCGATGGTCGTCCGGCCCTTCCTCGACGCGGGCGATGTCGCCCAGCCGCGTGACATAGGCCTGCCCGCTTGAGGCGCCGTTCACGTCGCGCAGAGCGCCCTGCGCCGCTCCGGCCCCGGCCGCCACGCCGCCCAGGGTCGCCGACGCCTGGCTGGTGGTGGTGGCCCGCGCCGGCACGATCGGCATGCGGGCGAACTGCTCGGCAGTGGCGTAGCCCCGCGCCACCCGGATCGTGAAGTCCTTGGTCGGCGCCTCGAGCGAGCCCGCCGGCAGCTCGAGGTTCTGGGTGTTCAGCGCCGTCTCGACATCCTCGGCGGTGACGCCGCGGGCCGCCATGGCGTCCGGGTCCAGCCAGATGCGCATCGAATAGAACTGCGTGCCGCCGGCCCCGACGTTGGCGACGCCCGGTACGGTCGACAGGCGCTCGATCAGGTAGCGCTGCGCATAGTCCGACAGCTGCAGCCGGTTCAGCGTCGTCGACGTGAACGCCAGGAACATGATCGGCGTCGAGTCGGCGTTGGCCTTCTGCACCTGCGGCGGGTCGGCCTGCTCGGGCAGCTGGTTGGCGACCCGGCTGACCCGGTCGCGCACGTCGTTGGCGGCCTCGTCGAGGTCGCGGTCCAGCTTGAACGAGATGTTGATCCGCGACGAGCCGTCGCGCGAGGCCGAGGTGATGCGGTCGATGCCCTCGATGCCGGCGATCTGCCGCTCGATGGTCTCGGTGATCCGCTCCTCGATGACTTCGGCCGAGGCGCCGCGATAATTGGTGGCGATAGAGACCTGCGGCGGGTCGACGCTCGGCAGCTCGCGCACGGTCAGCGACTGGAACGACGCCAGGCCGACCACGCAAAGGATGATCGCGGCGACCGCCGCGAACACCGGGCGGCGGACCGAAAGGTCGGAGAGCATCATGCCGGGGTTCGCGGCGTCGCCGGCCGCGCTCCGTTCGCCTCGCGGGCCGCGCCGGCGACCACCACCGGCTGCCCAGGCTGGATCTTGTTCAGGCCGTCGGCGACCAGCCGGTCGCTTGGGCTCACGCCATCACGAATCTCGACGAAGCCCTGCTGGCGCACGCCGGTGACC
Organism: Phenylobacterium sp.; assembly: GCF_044236515.1. Taxonomy (GTDB): domain Bacteria; phylum Pseudomonadota; class Alphaproteobacteria; order Caulobacterales; family Caulobacteraceae; genus Phenylobacterium. The sequence goes on along the minus strand of NZ_JBIIGK010000049.1, from coordinate 2,121 downwards.
ACCGGCCGCTGCTCGGCGACCGTGCGCGAGCCGTTCTGGCGCACGACGTAAACGAAGGCGTTGTCGCCCTGGACGATGACCGCCGACTCCGGAACGCCCAGCCCCTGGCGCTGCCCGCGCGAGATGCTGACCCGCACCAGCATGCCCGGCTTCAGCCGCCGGCCAGGGTTCGGGAATTCGGCCCGCGCGGTGATCGCCCGCGTCCGCTCGTCCACCCGCGTGTCGAGACGCGAGATGCGGCCGACGATGGTTTCACCCGGAAACGCGTCGACGCTGGCGAACAGCGCCTGCCCTTCCGACAGCTGGCCGAGATAGCGTTCCGGCACCTGGAAATCGACGCGCACGGCCGACAGATCGTCGAGGGTGACGATCGGCGCGCCCGGGTTGACCAGCGCCCCGGGAGCGACGTCCGACAGGCCGACGACGCCGGCGAACGGCGCCCGGATCATCCGGTCGGCTTCCCGCGCCCTGGCGGCGTTCAGGTCGGCCTGCGCGGTCCGATAGGCCGCCTCATACTGGTCGATCGCCGCCCTGGAGGCGAAGCCCTTCTCGCCGAGCTGGGCATACCGTTCATAGGCCCGGCGCGCCTGCACGACGCGCGCTTCCGCCTGGGCGATGCCGGCGCTCTGCTCGGCGGCGCGCAGCTCCACCAGGACCGCGCCGCGCGGCACCGACTGGCCGTCCGAGAACCGCACCCGCTCGACGAGCTGCGTCGTCGCGGCGGTCAGCGTCACCGACTGGCGGCCCTTGGCGACGCCCAGCACTTCAATGGTCTCGGCGAAGGCCCGCGGCTGGGCGGAGATCAACGTCACCTGGGTCTGGCCAAAGCCACCGCCGCCACCCTTGCCGCCGGGCATCTTGCCCTTGGCCACCGCGCCGCCGCCGGGCGCGCCCTGCGCCCCGGCGTCGCCCTTCATGCCCAGCACCTTCAGGCCGCCGAACACCACCATGACAGCCAACACAACCAGGGCTGCGACGAGAAAGAAGTGGCGCCTCAACAAAACCTGGGTGCTCCATCCCGGAAAAATAGCGGTGGTCTCTTATCGGCTCGCCATACACTTCGTCGAGTGACAGAAGGATGGCTCTGCATTTCCACGCTGCAATAGCGCGTGAAAACGCCTCTAACTCTTCAATTTTTTTAATGTCGCTCAGGTCCGAACGCGAGCGACCGCGTCCAGCCAGCGTGCATATGACGCTTCGCGCGCACCGTCTGCAATCACAGATGAGAATCCGTCTGTAGCCGGTCGACTTGCCGCCGCCGCCTTGACCGACTCGTAGACCCCGGCCCCGAGTCCGGCAAACAGCGCCGCCCCCAGGGCCGTGGTCTCCTGGTAGGTCGCCCGGCAGACCTTCAGGCCGGTCAGATCGGCGAGCCGCTGGCTGAACCACCGGCTGCGCGACATGCCGCCGTCGATCCGCAGCTCCACCCCGTTGGCGAACGCTCCCGGCGCATCGGCGCGCATCGCTTCGACGAGGTCGCGGGTCTGCAACGCGCTGGCGTCCAGCGCCGCCTCTGCGATCTCGGCCAGTCCGGTGTCCCGCGTCAGGCCGAACAACGCACCCCGTGCCCCGGCGTCCCACCACGGCGCGCCGAGCCCGGTGAAGGCCGGGACCATGATCACGCCATGGCCGGGTCGCGCGCCCATCGCCAGGGCTTCGACCGCCTGCGGCCCGCCGGACACCGCCAGCCCCTGCTCCACCCACTGGATCGCCGCCCCGGCGATGAAGATCGCCCCCTCGAGCGCATAGCTCGTCCGCCCCGCGACCCGCGCCGCCACCGTCGTCAGCAGCCGGGCGCGCGACACCGGCGCGGTCTCGCCGGTGTTGACCAGCAGGAAGCAGCCGGTGCCATAGGTGGCCTTCATCTCGCCGGGCCGCACGCAACCCTGACCCATCAGGGCGGCCTGCTGGTCTCCGGCCACGCCGCGGATCGGGATCGCCCGCCCCAGCAACTCCGGCTCGGTCTCGCCAAAGTCGGCCGCGCAGTCCTTGACCTGCGGCATCAGGCTCAGCGGCACGCCGAGCATGTCGGCCATCGCCCCCGACCACGTCCCCGCCCGGATGTCGTAGAGCAGCGTGCGCGAGGCGTTTGTGGCGTCGGTCGCATGGACCTCTCCGCCG
>NZ_JBIIGK010000178.1:0-5243 GCF_044236515.1 Phenylobacterium sp. | reverse complement strand
ACGTTCGGCGCGCGCGCGCCTGAGCAGCAGTTGAGGACCAGCGTGTCGAGTGAAGTTGAGACGACGCGGCGTCTGCGCGTCCTGATGGCGGACGACCACCCGACCAATCGGGCGGTCATCGAAGTCGTGCTCGGCCTGATCGACTGCGACCTGGTGCAGGTCGAGGACGGCCGCCAGGCGCTCGACGCCTATCTCAGCGATGACTTCGATGTCGTGCTGATGGACCTGCAGATGCCGGTGATGGACGGTCTGACCGCCATCCGCGAGATCCGCCAGGCCGAGCTTCGTCAGGGCCGGGCGCGCACGCCGGTGCTGGCGGTGACCGCCAATGCGATGAGCGAGCACGTCCAGGCCTCGCGCGCCGCCGGCGCCGACCATCACATCGCCAAGCCGATCATCCCCGACCTGCTGATCGGTGCGATCATCCAGTCGACGACCGCGGCGGCCGCCGCCGAGGCGCGCATCGCTCAGCCGGCCTGAAGGCCCGCAGACTGCGCAACAAAAAAGGGGACCCGCGAGGGTCCCCTTTCCGCGTCCGTCGGACGGGTCAGAATTTCCAGTCGAGGCCGACCGCCAGCGTCAGGTCCGAACCCTCGAACGTCCCGCGCACCGGCACCGTCGTCTGGGCCGGGGTGCCGCCGTAGAAGGTGTCGAACTCCTCGAGGTCGGTGTCCTCGAAGCGGGTGTAGGCCAGGGCGCCGTGCAGCGTCGCCCCGGTCGCCAGGGCGTAGCTGGCGCCGGCCGCGAAGATCCAGCGGTCGGAATCGAACACGCCGGGCTCGCGCAGGTCCGACGGAGTCGGGGTCGGGTCGTACTGGGCGCCGGCCCGAACGGTCCAGGCGTCGCTCAACGCATAATCGAAACCGGCGGCGAACGAGGTGGTGTTCTTGAACCGCTGGGCGATGGTCGCCGTCTGGCCGGCGAAGGCGACGTCGATCTTGTCGTACTCGTCCCAGCCGGAGCGCACGACCTGACCGTTCAGCGTCAGCTGCGGCGTGACCTCGATCCGCGCCGCGGCGGTCAGGGTCGAGCGGGTGGAGAACTTGGTCTTGGCGTCAGCCGAGAAATTGGCCGTATCGAGCGGCGCCTGCAGGCCGGACAGGGTGATCGTCCCGTCGATCTCCTGCTCCACCGCCGAGCGGTAGGCGAGGCCAAGGGTGACGCCCTCCAGATGGGCCTGGGCCCCGATCGTCCAGCCCCAGTTCCAGCCGTCGCCCGTCAGCGCCGACAGGCCATCGGCCGCGGCGGGGTTGAGGTTCGGATAGCCCTGGTCGAGGTAGGACTTGTTCCGCTGCGCGCTGACGCCGAACCCGAGGTCCAGCCAGTCGGCGGCGCGCACCGCGCCGGTGCCCTGAATGTCGGTCACCGAAATCTGGTTGCGGATGGTGTCGTAGCGGCTCCAGGACGTGGATCCGAGGTCGTTGCGGATATGGTAGGGCTTGGCCAGCGACAGGCCGACCGCGACCCGGTCGCCGATCGGCAGGGCGATGGCGGCATAGGGCGCGGTGAACTCGTCGGCGACGTCGTTCAGCGACGAGGCGCCGCCGACCGGCGTGGTCAGGCCGCCCGGAACGATCGGCCGGGTGATCGTCGTGCCGGCGTCGGCCAGGGTGTTGTCCTGCCGCCGGTGCGTCAGGCCAAGGCTGACCTCGCGCCCGCTGCGGGCGATGGCCGCCGGATTCCACCACAGGGCGCCGGCGCCGGTGTCGGCCGCCTCTCCGGAATTGGCCCGGCCGAGGCCCTCGACCGTGATCCCGGTGACGGCGAAGCCGCTCGCGCTGGCGGACGTAGCGCTGGCGGCGAGGATGACGCCGAGGGCGACGCCGCCCATCATCGGGTTGCTTTTCATTCGACGGACCAAGGCGGGATCCCCATAGGTCGGCCAAAGAGCGGCCGGATCATTGGGCCCCTCCTTGGCGTGATTTGTTTACCGGTTGATTTACGCTGGCAACTCATGCCGCCGCTTGCTGGGCGTCCTCGACGACGATCGCCGCCGGCAGGCGCAGGACGAACGAGGAGCCGTGGCCGACCTCGCTCGACACCGAGATTGAGCCGCCCATCAGCACGCAGAGCTTCTGGCTGACCGCCAGGCCGAGGCCGGTGCCGCCGTACTGGCTGGACGTGGTGGCGCTGACCTGGCCGAAATCTTGGAACAGCTTGTGCAGGTCTTCCGCGGCGATGCCGATGCCGGTGTCCTCCACCCGCACCTCGATCCAGTCGCCGGCTGGCTTCTCGTCGCGGCGGGCGGTGACCGTCACCGTCCCCTGGCTGGTGAACTTGGCGGCGTTCGAGAGCAGGTTCAGCATCACCTGTCGCAGCTTCGTCTGGTCGGTGGTCACCTCGCCGAGGGCGCCGAGCGGCCGCACCGTCAGGCGGTTGCCGTTCTGGATCATCAGCGGCCCGGCGGTCGAGGCCACGTCGTAGAGGAAGGATTCGAGGCCGAAGGTCTCGGGCGTCAGTTGGACGGCGTTGCTTTCGATCCGCGACACATCGAGAACGTCGGTGACCAGGGCCAGCAGATGCTGGCCGGCGGCGTTGATGCGGCCAAGGTCGGCCAGCTTCTGTTCGTCGGCGCCGGTGTCCTCGCCGTGGTCGCGAAGCAGCTCGCTATAGCCGATCACCGCGTTCAGCGGCGTGCGGAACTCGTGGCTCATCTTGGCGAGGAAGATCGAGCGGGCCAGGTTGGCGCGCTCGGCCTGTTCCTTGGCCTGGCGCAGGCGCACGGCCGTCGCCCGGTGCCGCTCGGCCTCGCGTTCCAGGTCCGAGCGCAGGCCGATGGTCGAGACGTAGTAGACGGCCATCCAGGACATGTAGACCATGGCCGAGAAGATCGAGATCCAGCCGACGCCGGCCAGCCGCTCCATCGGCACCCGGGCGTCGAAAGCGCCGTTGAAGGCGAAGGCCGCGTAGAAGGCCAGCAGGTCGGCGGCGAACATGCCGAGCACCAGCAGCGGCCGCTCGCCGAGATAGAAGAAGCCCAGCAGGAGCGCGACCAGCAGCCAGGGCAGGAGCGGCGACGACACCCCGCCGTAATGGAACGAACCGAACAGCGAGGCGAAGGCCAGGGTCTGCACCGAGATCAGCGCCACCAGCTGCAGGTTCTTCGTCGCCCGCAGCACGAACGGCAGGGCCCAGAACGACCAGATCGCTCCGACGATGGTCCACACCACCCAGCCCGGACGCGGGTCGGACAGGTAGAGGAAGACGCAGATCGACTGCGCCATCAGCGGCCCGAACAGGTGGGTGAAGACGAAGTTCCGCGCCAGGCCAAGCTCGGAGCGCTCGCGCTTGGCGGCCTCCGGCACGAACCAGTCGATGATCTTGAGGATGCTTTCCCACATACCCGAGCATGGCCCCTGGCGGACGGACGTCGCCCACAATTCGCCGGGAAGAAGCCAGATCAGCCATTAAGAACTCGTGCACGCCGCCTCTTAACCGAGCTAACCCCATTTTAATCCAGGGCCGCGACATTGCCCGAAGCTTCGAGTTCATCTTGGGGCCTCCGCAAGTCGTTGACGGTTAATCCCTGCACGATCTTTGCGGTTCTTCTGAAGGATCGGGCGAGATGACCACTACGGCGGCCAAGGCGACCAATCTGCTCGACCGGTTCATAGACTGGTTCATCCCGGCCGGGATCAAGGCGGAGCGCGAGACGCGCCAGCAGGCGCGCATGTTCCTGATCAGCCACGTGCTGGGCCCGTTCCTCGGCAACGTCGTGCCGGGCGCCCTGCTGTTCCTCGACCCGACCCCCGGCTGGCCGACCGCGGTCCTCGCGGTGTCGATCACCGCCTTCTGGGTGTTCCCGTTCCTGCTCAAGTGGACGGGCCGCTACAACCTGCTGACCTTCATCTCGGTCCAGAACCTGCAGTTCTGCATCCTGTGGAGCTGCTACTTCTACGGCGGCGTCGCCGCGCCGACCCTGCCCTGGGTGCTGACCATCCCGATCCTGGCCTTCTTCTACCTCGGCAACTCGCCGACTCTGCGGAAGTACGCCCTGGCCCATATCGGCGTGAACTTCGCGGTCTTCCTGGCGCTATACAACTTCATGCCGCCGCCTCTGGACGACACCCCGCGGCAGGCCCTCCAGGGTCTGGGCGTCGTCTCGACGCTGGCCTGCGCCGGCTATGTGGCGATGATGGCCCTCTACTACCGGCGGATCCTGCAGTCCGGCGTCGAACTCGAGGCGGAGATGCGGCGGCACATGGCCACTGCGGCCGAGCTGCGCCGCGCCACCGCCGACGCCGAGCGGGCCGGCGCAGCCAAGGCCGAGTTCGTCGCCAGCATGAGCCATGAGCTGCGCACCCCGCTGAACGCCGTCATCGGCTACTCGCAGATGCTGCTCGAGGACGCCGCCGACGAGAACGATCAGGAGGCGATCGCCGACCTGGAGAAGATCCACAAGGCCGGCCAGCACCTGCTGCGTCTCGTCAACGAGGTGCTGGACCTGTCCAAGATCGAGGCCGGCAAGATGGAGCTCGTGCCCGAGGACGTCGCCGTCGCCGACTTCGTCCGCGCCCTCGTCGACCACAAGCGCAGCCGCGCCGACGCCAAGGGTGTGGAGATGATCCTCGAGCTCGGCGAGAACCTCGGCGCCGCCCGCTGGGACGGACAGCGCGCCCGCCAGGCCCTGGGCCAGATCATCGACAACGCCGTCAAGTTCACGGAGGCCGGCCGCGTCACCGTCGTCGCCCGCCGTCGCCACGCCCGCGGCGGCGACGCCATTGTCATCGAGGTCCGCGACACCGGCATCGGCATCGCCGCCGAGGTGCTGCCCAGCCTGTTCGAGAAGTTCACCGTCGCCCGCGACGCCAGCGCCTCGAAGTACGGCGACACCGGCCTCGGTCTCGCCCTCAGCCTGGCGCTCTGCAACCTGATGGGCGGCAAGATCGCGGCCGACAGCCAGCTCGGCGTCGGCTCGACCTTCACCATCACCCTGCCGATCACCCCGCCCGAGCCGGTCCGCAAGTGCGGTCCGGAGGCCGAGGCGGAGGAGGCCGAGCGCCAGCTCGCCGCCGCCTGAACCCACCGACCTGATCCGGACCCCCGACATGACCAAGATCCTGCTGGTCGAAGACAACGAGCTGAACCGAGACATGCTGACCCGTCGGCTGGTCCGCCAGGGTTTCGAGGTCGCCTGCGCGCCTGACGGCCCGTCCGGCGTCGCCATGGCCGAGAGCGAGGGCCCGGACGTGATCCTGATGGACATCGCGCTCGGCGACATGGACGGCTGGGAAGCCACCACC
>NZ_JBIIGK010000048.1:0-18843 GCF_044236515.1 Phenylobacterium sp. | reverse complement strand
CCGCGCCTTCCTGGCCGAGCTCCAGCCCTTCGTCTGGCGCCGCAACCTCGACTTCGCGGCCATCGCCGACATCCACTCCATCAAGCGCCAGATCCACGCCTACAAGGTCGACGAGCGAATGAGCGCCAAGGGGGTCGACCTCAAGCTCGGCCGCGGCGGCATCCGCGAGATCGAGTTCTACGTCCAGACCCAGCAACTTATCCTTGGGGGGCGCAACCCTGAGTTGCGAAGCCAGCGCACGCTCGACGCCCTTTCCGCGCTGACCGCCGCCGGCCACGTCACCCCCGACGCCTGCACGGAGCTCACCGAGGCCTACCGGGTCCTGCGCGCGGCCGAGCACCGCATCCAGATGCTGGCCGACGAACAGACCCACCGCCTGCCGGAATCGGACGCCGAGCGCCGCCGGGTCGCCGCCCTCTCGGGCTTCACCCGCCTGCCGAGCTTCGACGCCGCCCTCACCCGCACGCTGAAGACCGTCAACCGCCGCTACGCCGAGCTCTTCCCTGAGGAAGAGCAGCTTTCCTCGCGGTTCGGCAGTCTCGTCTTCACCGGCGTCGACGACGACCCGGAGACCCTCACCACCCTGACCCGGATGGGCTTCACCAACCCGGCCCGGGTCTCCCAGACCATCCGCAGCTGGCACCACGGCCGCATCCCGGCCACCCGCACCGAGCGCGGCCGAGAGCTCTTCACCCGCCTCGCCCCCCGCATGCTCGACGCCTTCCAGGCCTCCGGGGCTCCCGACGCGGCCTTCAACCGCTTCTCCGATTTCTTCGCCCGCCTCTCCTCCGGCGTGCAGCTCCAGTCCCTGTTCCTCGCCCAGCCGAAGCTCTTCGAGCTGGTGGTTCAGGTGATGGCCTTCGCCCCGCGCCTCGCCTCGACCCTGTCCCGCCGCCCCGCGGCCATCGACGCCATGCTCGACGCCGAGTTTTTCCAGGCCATCGACATCGCCGAAGACCGCGCCGCCATGGACCTCGTCCTCGCCCGCGCCGATGGCTTCGAGGCCACCATGGACGCCGTCCGCCGCGTGCATCGCGAACAGGCTTTCCGCGTCGGAGTCCAGGTGATGAGCGGCTCGGCCAGCGCCGAGGCGGCCGGCAAGGCCTTCGCCGACCTGGCCGACGTCTGCATCGGCGCCCTGGCCCCCGCCGCCCTGGCCGAAACCGTGCGCCTCGGCGGCGACTTCCCCGGCGAAGTGGCCGTCGTCGCCCTCGGCAAGGGCGGCTCGCGCGAAATGAGCGCCGGCTCTGACCTCGATCTGATGACCCTCTACCGCGCCGCCGATCCGGCCGCGATGTCGGCGACCAAGGGCTGGGACGCGGCGACCTTCTACGGCCGCTTCACCCAGCGACTGATCGCGGCCCTCTCAAGCCAGACGGCGGAAGGCGGCCTCTACGAGGTCGACATGCAGCTGCGGCCGTCCGGCACTTCCGGGCCTGTGGCGGTCAGCGCCGCCGCCTTCGACGTCTACTACAAAGGCGGCGAGGCCGAGACCTGGGAGCTGCTCGCCCTGACCCGGGCCCGTATCGTCTGGGCCAGCACCCCCGCCTTCGCCGCCGACGCCCAGGCAGTGATCGAGGCTGCCCTGCGCCGGCCCCGCAAGCGCAAGCGCACCGCCGCCGATGTGCGCGAGATGCGCGAGCTGCTGGAGCGCGAACGGCCGCCGAAGGGCGACTGGGACCTCAAGCTCAGCCCCGGCGGCCTGGTCGACATCGAATTCGCCGCACAGTTTCTGCAACTGGCCCACGCCGCCGATGGCGGCCCGCTGACGCCCAACACCGCCGAGGCCCTGGCTGCGTTCCGCGAGCGCGGCCTCGCGCCGGCCGCCCCCCTACAGGATCTCGAGAAAGCCTGGCGCCTGCAGCAGGACCTCACCCAGCTTCTCAAGGTCGCCCTCGAAGATGGCGTCGACCCTTCGGACGAGCCGAAGGCGTTCCGCGCCCTTCTCGCCCGGGCCGGCGGCGCTCGCGACCTAAAGGGCCTGATGACGCGCCTTGCGACCGCCCAGGCCGCGGCCCGCAAGGCCTACGAGAAGATCGTCGCCGGCTGAGCGTCGCGCGGCAGGTCGACGGCCGTCTGCCGCACCGGCAGCAGGAAGCTGGCCTCGGTGCCCTGGCCCGGCGCGCTCTTCAGCGACAAGAGCCCGCCGTGCATTTCCAGCAGCGCCTTGCTCAGCGCCAAGCCGAGGCCCGTGCCCTGCTGGGTCTTCGAATGCTGGCTCTCGATCTGCTCGAACGGGCGGGCCAACCGCTCCAGGTCCTCGCGGGCGATGCCGATGCCGGTGTCCTGCACCGCGACCCGGATCCGCGACCCCAGGTGATCGTCCCGGCGCTCCGCTCGGATCGTCACCCGGCCGCCGCGCGGCGTGAACTTGATGGCGTTGGACAGCAGGTTCAGCAGCACCTGCTTGATCGCCCGATAATCGGCCTCGACCTCCGGTAGGTCGGCGAACTCCAGCGCCAACGTCAGCCCGGCTGTCTCGGCGCGGTTGCGGACCAGGCGGGCCGCGTCCTCGGCCAATTCCTCGATCGACACCGGCTCCAGGCGCAAGGTCATCTTGCCGGCCTCGATCTTCGACATGTCGAGGATGTCGTTGATCAGCGCCAGCAGGTGCTGGCCGGAATGCAAGATGTCACGGGCGTAGTCGCGATAGCGCCGGTCGCCGAGCGGTCCGTACATCTCGCCGAGCATGATCTCGGAGAAGCCGTTGATCGCGTTCAGCGGGGTGCGCAACTCGTGGCTCATGTTGGCCAGGAACTCGCTCTTGGCTTTGTTGGCGCTCTCGGCGCGGACCTTCTCGGCCTCGTACTTGCGGGCGAGGTCAGAGAGCTCGCCCTGGCTGGCCTCCAGGTTCACCACCGCCTTGCGCAGCGCCTCCTCGTTGCGCCGACGGGCCTCTTCCTGAGCCTTCAGCGCCGTGACGTCGGCAGCGGTGACGACCAGACCGCCCTCGGCGGTGCCCCGCTCAGAGATCTGCACCCAGCGCCCGTCGACCAGCTCGGCTTCGCGCACGCCCTTGGCGGCGCCGGCCGCGGCGTACTCCTGGCGGATGGCCAGCTGGGCGACCTTGTCGACGTGCTCGCGCTGCACCCCCGGCGTCAGCAGCTGCGGGTCCAGCCGGAACAGGGTGCGGTAGGTCTTGTTGCACATCAGCAGCCGACCGTGCCGGTCCCACAGCACGAAACCTTCCGAAACGCTCTCGATCGCGTCGCGAAGCCGGGTCTCGGCGGTCTGGGCTCGGGCCTGGGCCAGACGCTCCTCGGTGACGTCCAGCGCGACGCCGATGATCCGCGCAAAGCCGCCCTCGGGCGCGGCCCCGAAGCCTTCGCCCCGGGCGTCGATCCACACCGGCCGTCCGCCGATCGGCGAGGGCACCTGGAAGCAAACGTCAAACCCGCCATAGATCGCCGCGTTGGCCAGGGCGTCGCGCAAACCGTCGCGGTGGCCCGGGGCGACGCGGTCGAGCACCTGCTGGCCGTCAACCGTGCCGCCGCGCCAGCCGAAAAGGGCGGCGGTGACGTCGGACATGAAGATCTTGTCGGTGGTCAGGTCCCATTCCCAGATGCCGCAGCGCGCCGCCTCGACGGCCAGGCGGAACCGGTGCTCGCTATCGGAATAGCCGGCGTGAGCCCGCTCCACCCGCCGCCATTCGACCAGCAGGATGACGCCCAGCACCAGGGCCGCGGCCAGCGGCGCCGCGAGGGCGATCAGGTCGGCGGGTCGCTCGGCCCCCGGTCCGGCGGTGGCGACGGCGGTGTAGATCGCCAGCAGCAGCAGGGTCGCCAGGATGGCGATGCGGGCGAAGCGATAGCTCGGCGGCTGCGCGCCGCGCGCCGCCTCCGTCTCGCGCTCGCCCCCGCGCCTGGCCACGCCGTGCCGCCCCCTCTTGCGTCGATGATCACCCGCAAATCAGGAGTCTAGGGTGCGTCGGCGAATCCGTCACCGTGGCGCTTGGGGCCTGCGGCGTCAGGACTCGTCGGAAAGGGCCCGCGAGGCCAGCTCGAAGACATTCTTCGACAGCCGCTCGGTGCCGGCGATCCGCTTCAGTTGCTCGCGCATCAGGGCGCTGAGCTCGGGGCGATATCGCCGCCAGCCGCCAAGGGGATCGACCAGCCGGGCGGCGATCATCGGGTTGAAGCCGTCGACGGCCAGGATCTGGTCGGCCAGGAACCGGTAGCCGGCCCCGCTCGGGTCGTGGAACCGCACGGGGTTGAAGTTGGCGAAACTGGAGACCAAGGCCCGCAGCCGGTTCGGATTGCGAGCGTCGAAAGCCGGATGGGCGGTCAGGCCGATGACGCGGCCGAGCACTGTCTCGGCCGGATCGCGGGCCTGCAAGGCGAACCACTTGTCGATGACCAGCGGCTCGTCTTTCCAGCGCTGGAAGAAGTCCGCGAGGGCTTCGTCGTAGGCCGTCCCGCCGATCAGCATCAGGGCGGTAAGGCCGCCCATGGTGTCGGTCATGTTCACTGCCGCGCGGTAATGACCGGCGGCGATGTCGGCGACGTCGCTGCGCGGGTTGGCGGCCATCAGCTCAAGGGCGGCATTGCGCAGCGCCCGGCGCCCGGCTCCGGCGGCGTCGGGCGAGAACTCGCCCAGGTCCTGCAGACCGGTGTGCAGCCGTCGCAGTTCCTCTTCCAGATGCAGCGCGAGGCGCAGCCGCAGGGCGTCCCGCGCCGCGTGGAGCGCGGCGGGATCGGCCGGCGTCATCGCCAACGCCAGGTCGCCCTCCGATGGCAAAGTCAGCAACAGGGCCTTGAACCCGTTGTCCGCCGCCTGGTCGGCCAGGGCGCGGCCCACCGCCTCGGCGAACCGTTCCTCGTTGACCTCGTCGGGCTTGCCGACGGCCCGCGACAGGATCAGGCCGCGAGCCAGGTCCTGGCCGGCCTCCCAGCGGTTGAACAGATCCGGATCGGCAGCCAACTGGACGTAGCGGTCCTTGGGCGGCGCGTCGGTCTCCAACACCACCGGCGCCGAGAACCCGCGCAAGGCGGAAATCGCCGGCCGGGCGGCGACGCCGGTGAGGGTGAAGCTGGCGCTGTCCCGATCCAGCACCAGCACAGTCTCGTCCATCGTCTCGCCGTCGCGCTCGAAGGCCTGAGTGCGGCCTTCGGCGTCCAGAAGGCCGACGGCCACCGGGATCGGCAGGGGCCGCTTGTCCGGCTGGCCGGGGGTTGGCGGGGTCGCCTGCGCCAGGTCCAGCCGCAACTCCCGACGGGCCGGATCGTAGCGGCTCGTCAGGGTGACGCGGGGTGTGCCCGCCTGCTCGTACCAGGCGAAGAATTGGGAAAGGTCGCGGCCCGACGCCTCGGCGAAACACTCGACGAACGCCTCGACCGTCGTTGCATGGCCGTCCCAGCGCGCGAAGTAGAGGTCAGAGCCCTTGCGGAACGCCTCGGGGCCGATCAACGCCTTCAGGACGCGGATCACCTCGGCGCCCTTCTCATAGATTGTCGCCGTGTAGAAGTTGTCGATCTTCAGATAACTGGCCGGCCGCACGGGATGCGCCAGCGGGCCCTGGTCCTCGGCGAACTGGCGGGCCCGCAACGCCTTCACGTCCTTGATGCGCTGCACCGCCTCGCCGCGCATGTCGCCCGAGAAGCTTTGATCGCGGAAGACGGTGAAGCCCTCCTTCAGGCAGAGCTGGAACCAGTCGCGGCAGGTGATGCGGTTGCCGGTCCAGTTATGGAAGTACTCGTGCGCCACAACGCTCTCGATGCGCTCGTAGTCGGCGTCGGTCGCAGTGGCCGGATCGGCGAGCAGCAGGGAGCTGTTGAAGATGTTCAGCCCCTTGTTCTCCATTGCCCCGAAGTTGAAGTCGCGAACCGCGACGATCATGAAGAGGTCGAGGTCGTACTCGCGCCCAAACGCCTCCTCGTCCCACTTCATCGATCGCTTCAACGCGTCCATGGCGTAGGTCGCGCGGCTGGCCATGCCGGGGTCGACATAGATCCTGAGGTCGACCGTCCGGCCGCTCATGGTGGTGATCTTGTCGTCCAGGACGTCGAGTTCGCCGGCCACCAGGGCGAACAGGTAGGACGGCTTCGGGAATGGGTCGTTCCAGACGGCGTAATGGCGCCCGCCCGGCAGGCCGCCGGCCTCGATGAGGTTGCCGTTCGACAGCAGATGGCCAAAGCGCTTGTCGGCCTCGATACGGACGGTGAACCGCGCCAGCACGTCCGGGCGGTCGGGCCAGAAGGTGATCTTGCGGAAGCCCTCGGCCTCGCACTGGGTGCAGAACCGACCGCCGGACATGTAGAGACCGTCCAGGGACTTGTTGTTCTCCGGATCGATCTCGACCTCGGTCTCAAGGACGAAGGCCGCCGGCGGCTCTGCGATGGTCAGGATCTCGCCGTCAAAAACGGCGTCGGCGGCGGCGCCGTCGATGGCCACCGAAATCAGCTTCAGGCGCTCGCCGTTGAACAGCAGGGGCTCGGCCGCCTCGCTGCCGCGCCGGATGGTCAGCCGAGCCCTGACCCGCGTGGTGTTGGGCTGGAGGTCGAAGGTCAGGTGCGCCTCGTCCACCAGGTAGGCGGGGGCGCGGTAGTCGGCGAGCCGGATCGGCTGTGGAGTCTCGGTACGCATGGGCTTCCAGTCCGGCCGGAGACGGCGGCGCGAGCCGCCGCCGTCAGGCGCTGAGGGCGAGGGGCGATTGGCGGCCGATCAGCAGCTGGCCGTAAAGACGGGTCAGCGCTTCGAAGGTGGTGTCCCAGCCGTGGCGCGTCTCGGCCCGCCGGCGCGCCGCGACCGACAGTTCGGCCACATCGCGGGCGAACAGCGCCTCGATGGCGGCGGCGAGGCCAGGCCCATCGGCGGTCGCCGCGCGCTGCCCCACCGTCTCGTCGATCAGTTCGGAGACACCGCCGCGGCTCGGGCCGACCACTGGCAGGCCGGCGGCCATGGCCTCGAGCACCACCAGACCGAAGATCTCGTTCTCGTTCGCGTGCAGGCAGGCGTCGCACGACGCGATCATGCCGGCCAGCTTCACCGGATCACGTTCAAAATCGAGGCAGATGACGTTCGGCGAATAGCCGACGTCCTTGCCGGCGCCGATCAGCAACAGCTTGTAGGGCCCGCCGAGAGCCTCCACCGCCGCGACCATGGATTCGATGTTCTTCTCCCGCGCCGGCCGCCCGGCGAAGACCAGCAGCCGGGTGTCGGAGGCGAGCCCGAGCTTCTTCAATAGCTTGTTGCGATCGGCGCGGCTCGGGTGGAAGAGCTCGGTGTCGACCCCGAGTTGCTGAACGGTCAGACGCTCGACGCCCGCCTCGCGCAGCCGGTTGGCCATGTGCTGGCTCGGGGCCACGACGTGGTCGAACCGCTGGTAGGCCTGGGCCCAGAAGTTGAAGGTCGGCGCTTCCGCCCACTCGCCGAAATGCAGCGCCGCCAGGGTCGCGGCGTCGGTGTGGCAGAAGCCGACCACCGGCACGCCGAGCGCCTCGCCGGCCTCAAGGGCGGCATGCCCAGGCACGAACACGTCGCCGGCCTCGATGATGTCGGGCTCCAGCAGCCGCAGCACCGTCTCCCACTTGGTCAGGCTGGCCGGCATCCGGTAGCCGTCGCCGAAGGGCAGGCGGGTCGCGGCCACGCTGACAAGGCCGTCGGCCTCCGCCTCGGTCCGGGCGCCCGGCACCACCAAGGTATGGCGCACGTCCGGCCGCCGGGCGTTCAGCCACGCGCGCTTGGCGAGCAGGTAGCGTTTCACGCCGCCGGACTTCGGGGCGTACATCATCGTCGTGTCGATCAGGTGGAAACCGGCCGCCTCGCCAGGCAGAATCGGCGTCTCGGCTGGGTCCAGACGAATCAGGTTCCCATCCGCGGGCGCGACGACGTCAAACATGCGGCGTGCCTTGTTTCTCTCGGTGATGCTCGTTGAAGCGGCAACGAACAGCGCGGCCGAACGATCCCGGTCGCGCTGTTTGCGTGCCTTGAGCCTAAGCTTGGCGGTTCGGCTCGCTGATCTCTTCCAGAGTTTGGCCAGTGACCTTGTCCTTCGCCTGCCTCGCCACGTCGCCGAGCGCGACGATGCCCACCAAGCGCTGGTCGCGATCGAGGACGGCGAGCCGGCGCACCTGAAGCTCCGCCATCCGGTCGGCAGCTTCACTGATGTCGTCGTCTTCGTAGCAGTACTCGACGCCGGACGTCATCACCTCCGACACCGGCGTCTGGAAGCTGCGCCCTTCGCTCACGGCACGGACGACAATGTCGCGATCTGTGACGACGCCTTCCAGGCGCTCACCATCGCAAACAGGAATGACGCCGGCGTCGATCTGCGCCATCCGCTGGGCTACGGCCTGGATGGTCTCATCGGGACGGACGGTCGCCACGTCGCGGGACATGATCTCGCTGATCTTCATCGGAGGGGCTCCACAGAGGTCATAGGAAGGGACGCGGCAACAACCCTTTTGCGAGTGGTCGGTTGCGACAGCCGGGACATCAGACCTTGCCGAAGTGGCCGTCCATCAGGCGCAACAGTTCGGCGTCCCAGCGGTAGACGTCCGGGCGGAAGGCGATGCGGCCGTTCTCCGGGAAGGCGGTCAGGTACATCAGTCGCACCGGCGTCGGCTTGGTGAGCTTGACTGCGGTGGTTTCGCCGGACGCCAGCACCTCGTCGAACCGGCTGGCCGACCAGCCCGGCTGCTGGGTGACCAGCATCCGTGCGAAGCCGACAGCATGCTCGACCCGGACGCAGCCATGGCTGACCGCGCGGCGCGTCTGGGAGAAGGCGGCCTTCGACGGGGTATCGTGGAGATAGACGGCGTAGGGGTTGTCGAAGTCGAACTTCACCAGGCCCAGCGCGCTCTTCGGCCCGGCCTTCTGCACCAGCCGGCCGTCGATCTCCTCGAAGTCGTTGGCGGCGAAGTAGCCGGGATTGGCGGCTTCCTTCGGATAGAGCTCTTCCTTGGCGATGCCTTCCGGCACGTTCCACGGCGGGTTGATGACGATGGAGTCGATGGTCGAGGCGAGGATCGGCGTTTCATCGCCCGGCTTGCCGGCCGCGGCGCGCAGACGGGTCGAGATCTTGCCGTCGACGACATAGTCGACGAGACCGGCGGCGGAATTGACGTCGATGCGCGTCGCCGGCTCGTCGCGCGGCAGCCAGCGCAGGCGCTCCAGATTGGCGCGGATCTGCGCCGCACGGCCCATCGCCGAGACGTTCATCTCCGTCCGGGTGGCGGCGTCCACCTGACCGGTGGTCGGCAGGCCGTGTGCGGCCTGGAAGCGGCGCACCGCCTCGGCCAGGGCCGGGTCGAAGACGACGCCGGTCGGCGTCTCACCCAGGGCGGCGTCCTCGGCCGCCAGGCGGCGATGCAGCGCGTCGACGGCGGGGCCGGTCGCGCCCGGGGTGAAGGAGCCTTCCGGGACCTCCGGCCAGCCGCCGGCGGCCGCGACCTTCAGATAGCGACCATAGGCCTCCTGCAGCGCCCTGTAGGCGGGCGCAGTCGGCGCGAGGCCATCCAGCCATTCACGGACCTTGCCCGCCTTGATCGCCGCATCGAGCTCGGCCTCGGCGTCATAGGCTTTGGGCCGCATGCCCCAATCCTTGGGCAGGCTGGCCTTCGGCAGTCCAAGTCCGTGCTGGGCCTCGGCATAGGAGATCAGCGCGGCGCGCAGGAGCCGATCTCGCTCCGCCACCGCCTTGCCGTCCTCCGACTGGCTGAGCTCGGCGATGCGTTTGGTATTGAAGGCGCCCTGCGGGAAGCCGTGGGTCGGGGCGGCGTCCAGCACCTCGATGGCGTGCTCGACGTCGGCGCCTTTCATCACGCCGTCGGCGGGTCGTCCGCAGGCGGCCAGGATCAACGCCAGGGCGGCAAGGATCAGGAGAAGGGGGAGGGTGTTGAGGCGGCCCAGGCCGCGGAACGCGATGCTCATGGGCGACACAACGCAGCTTGGCCGTTTTGGTGGCGTCGAAGATGCAAGAAGGGCCGCGCCTTTCGACGCGGCCCCGATTGTCCGAGGGTGCAGCGCCTCAGTGCTTGAGGATGTCCCGCGCGGCTTCCTTGATATTGCCGACGGCCTTCTGGCCCTTGCCGGCCACCTTGTCGGCCGTACCTTCGGCTTCCAGCCGTTCGTCGCCCGTGGCGCGGCCGGCGGCCTCCTTGAGCGAGCCCTTGGCGTCCTTGGCGGCGCCCTTCATTTCATCACGGTGCATGATCGGTCCTCCGGAATTGGCGCAGCGATAACCGGGGGCCCGCCGGCCGGGTTCCCCTGTTGTTTCGGGGCACGCATTGCGCGCGCCGCCCCCGCCCGCTATCTGCTCGCCTTCCCCCCACCCTCGACCAGACGAGCGCGAACGCCCCATGGCGCAGCAGTACATCTTCCAGATGCAAGGCCTGACCAAGGCCTATCCCGGCGGCAAAAAGGTCTTCGAGAACATCTGGCTGTCGTTTTACTCCGACGCCAAGATCGGCGTGGTCGGCGTCAACGGCTCGGGTAAGTCGACCCTGCTGAAGATCATGGCCGGGATCGACAAGGAGTTTTCCGGGGAGGCCAAAGCCGCCGACGGCGTGAAGATGGGCTACCTGGAGCAGGAGCCGCAGCTCGACGAGCAGCTCAACGTCTGGGGCAACGTCATCTCCTGGTGCGAAGAGAAGAAGATCTTCGACCGCTACAACGAAGTCGCCACCCTGATGGGTGAGGATTACACGGATGAGCTTATGGAGGAGATGACCGCCCTTCAGGAGAAGCTCGACGCCGGCGACCTCTGGGACATCGACAGCCGCATCGAGATGGCGATGGACGCGCTGCGCTGCCCGCCGAACGACTGGCCGGTCGACAAGCTCTCGGGGGGTGAGAAGCGCCGCATCGCGCTGGCCCGGCTGCTGCTCTCCAAGCCCGACATGCTGCTGCTCGACGAGCCGACCAACCACCTGGACGCCGAAAGCGTCGCCTGGCTGCAGCATCACCTGGAAGCCTTCCCAGGCTGCGTCATCCTCGTCACCCACGACCGCTACTTCCTGGACCAGGTCACGAAGTGGACCCTGGAACTCGATCGCGGCAAGGGCATCCCCTACGAGGGCAACTACTCGGGCTGGCTCGAGCAGAAGACCAAGCGCATCGTCCAGGAGCAGTCGGAGAGCGAGGCCCGCCAGCGCGCGATGACCCGCGAACTGGAATGGGTGCGCTCGGGCGCCAAGGCCCGTCAGGCCAAGTCCAAGGCGCGCCTGGCGCGCTACGAGGAGATGGTGCTGGAGCAGGAGAACGCGCGTCAGGCGCAGTCCTTCGCGGCCATCCAGATTCCGCCCGGCCCGCGGCTCGGCAACGTGGTCCTGGAGGCCGACGGCCTGTCCAAGGCCTACGGCGACAAGGTGTTGTTCGAGAACCTCTCGTTCAAGCTGCCGCCGAACGGCATCGTCGGCGTCATCGGCCCCAACGGCGCCGGCAAGTCGACCCTGTTCAAGATCATCACCGGCCAGGAACAGCCCGATGGCGGCACCTTCCGCGTCGGCGAAACCGTGAAGCTGTCGTACGTCGACCAAAGCCGCGATGCGCTCGATCCGAGCAAGACGGTCTGGCAGGAGATCTCCAGCGGCCTCGACATTCTCTCGGTCGGCAAGCGCGAGATCAACACTCGCTCCTACGTGGGCTCGTTCAACTTCCGGGGGGGCGACCAGCAGAAGAAGGTCGGCCAGCTGTCTGGCGGTGAGCGCAACCGCGTCCACCTCGCCAAGACCCTGACCGAGGGCGGCAACGTCATCCTGCTCGACGAACCGACCAACGACCTCGACATTGAGACCTTGCAGAATCTGGAAGAGGCGCTCGAAGAGTTCGCGGGTTGCGCCGTGGTCATCAGCCACGACCGCTGGTTCCTCGACCGCCTGGCCACCCACATCCTGGCGTTCGAGGGCGACAGCCACGTCGAGTGGTTCGAAGGCAACTTCGAAGCCTATGAAGAGGACAAGAAGCGTCGTCTGGGCGCCGACAGCCTGATCCCGCACCGGATCAAGTTCCAGAAGTTCGCCCGATAGTCGAACGCCGCTGCAGCTGAGCTGCGCTTCGAGCCCTAGGCCGCGGCGGTCGTCCGGTCCGAGGCCGGCGGCGCAGCGCTCAGCGCCGTGTCGATGGCGGCGATCAGCTCTTCCCAGTGGATGGGCTTGCCGACGTGGCCGTCCATGCCGGCGGCCAGGCAGGCCTCGACCTGATGCGACATGGCGTCGGCCGACAGCGCGACCATCGGCGTGCGCGCGCGACCGGTCCGGGCCTCGGCGGCGCGGATCTCGCGGGCCGCCCACAGGCCGTCGCGGCCGGGCATGTGCAGGTCCATCAGGATCAGGTCGAACCCGTGGGTCATGGCCGCCTCGAGCGCCGCCTCTCCGTCGCCGACGAAGTGAAGATCGACGCCGATCGGCTCCAGCATCGCCGCCAGCACGCGCTGGTTCACCGGGTTGTCCTCGGCCGCCAGGATGCGGATCTTCGCCGCGAGAGCCGGCGGCGGCTCGACCGCATCGTCCGTTGCGGCCGCCGCGCCGAGGCGCACGAAGGGCAGGGCGATACGGAAGGTCGAACCGCGGCCGGGCTCGCTGGTCGCCGTCAGGGTCCCGCCCATCAGCTTGGCGAGCTGGGCGCTGATCGCCAGACCCAGGCCGGTGCCGCCGAACCGGCGCGAGGTGGAGCTCTCCAGCTGGGTGAACGGCTTGAAGAGGTCTGACAGACGGTCGGCCGGCATGCCGATGCCGCTGTCGGTGACGTCGATCACCAAGCCCTGTGGATCGGCGCCGACGCGGACCGAGACCATGCCCTCGCTGGTGAACTTCACCGCGTTGGAGGTGAGATTGGCGAGGATCTGGCGCAGTCGCAGGCCGTCGCCGCGCCAGACTCCACAGGCTTCCTCGGCGACCACAACGCAGAAGGAGACGCCCTTCTCGTCCGCAATCGGGTGGTAGGGCAGGCAGGCCCCTTCAACAGCCTCGCGCAGGTCGAACTCGACATTCTCGATGGTCAGCTGGCGGGCTTCGATCTTGGAGAAGTCGAGGACGTCGTTCAGCACCATCAGCAGGCTGCGGCCGGACTGAACGATGATGTTGACCGACTCCCGCTGGTCGGCGGGCATCTGGCTGCGCTGCAGGACCTGAGCCATGCCAAGGATGCCGTTCAGCGGCGTGCGGATCTCGTGGCTCATGTTGGCCAAAAATTCGCTCTTCGCCGAAGAGGCCGCTTCGGCCGCCACCTTGGCGGCGCGCAGGTGCGCGCTAACTCCGCGCTCACGCCAGATCACCGCCGCGGGCGCCCCGAGAATGAGCATCAGAAGAATCAAGAGGGGCGGCCATACGGCCCCTGCGAACGTCTGGGTGGGGTTCGGCGCGCGCCAGCTCAGCTGGGCGACCGGATTGCCTCGGATGTCGTAGATCGGCGCAACGGCTTCCCCGTCCGTGCGCGTCGGCCCGAGGGTCAAGCGGGGCTTCTGCAGCATGTAGGTGCTGCCGAGGGTGGAGATGAATGCCCGGTCCACCGGCTTCATCGTGATCACGATCGGAGCCCGCTTGCGCGGCAGATAGACGGCGCGATCCGGCTGGATAAGCGCTGCGGCAAGTAGATACACTTGGCCATCGACCACGGCGGCCGTGTGCGCCGTGACCATCTTCAGGATCGGCGTCCCGCGTTGAAGGCGCGCGCGCGCGCGCTCTGCCGCTCGGATCGCGGAGACGAGATCGTTGAACGCCGGCTGCGCGCGCTCGCGCAACCGCACATGATCGGCATGGTCCGCCTTCTCGACCAGGATATCGCCCGCGCCATCCAGCACGTAGACGAGCTCGCTCTCGAAGCTGACCAGGAAATACTCTGCCCACGCGCGGTTGAATGTCAGGTCCAGGTTGAGGACCGCGTCGTCCCAATGGGCGTTGCCCATATCCTTGCGCATGTCGGCTTGGCGAAGCTGTATGGCGTGGGCGACCATCTGCTCCTGTTGCAAGCGCGCCGTGCGGTCGACCTCCGCGGCTGCCAGCCATACCGACCAGAGCAGGGCCGCGGCCCCTAAGATTGCCGGGACGAACAAGATCGCCAGCAGGCGTGACGCCGACTGCGCCCTAGGGCTCGCGAATTGTCCCAGAGAGGAACGCATTACCGCACCGTAGGTCGATAATCCTGCTGAGGACTTAATGGCGTAATCGTTCTGTCATCGTCTTTTCTGTTGGGGTTCAATGCATTGGGTTGTGGCGCCCGTCCGCGCCGGCGTTCAGAGGCTCGAGCCTAGAGCCGCCGGGCTGATAGAAGGCGTGCAAGGGGTACTAATCGCTGCGGAAGCGTTGACATAAACACATAAAGATATCTTTATGTGACCTATGAGGCTTTCGGCGGCTGAAGCGGTGGAGGTGTTGCGCGCAGCGGGCGAGCCGACCCGGCTGCGCATCCTGGCGCTGCTGGCGCGCGACGAGCTCGCGGTGCTGGAGCTCTGCCGCGTCCTGGACCAGAGCCAGCCGCGGGTTTCGCGGCACCTCAAGCTGCTGGCCGAGGCCGGGCTGGTGGAACGCTTCCCGGACGGCGCGTGGGTCTTCTACCGGCTTACCAACGGCGGGCAAGAGGCCGAGCTAGTCAGCGAGACGTTGGCGCGGCTGGATCCGGCCGATCCCGTCCTGGCCCGCGACGCCGAGCGCCTGACCGCGGTGCGGGCCGAGCGCGCCGACGCGGCGGCGGAATATTTCGCGCGCAACGCCGCCCGCTGGGACGAGATCCGCTCGCTCTATGTGTCGGACGCGGCGGTCGAGGCGGCGATCCTCGAGGCCGCCGGGCCGGGCCCCTACCGGCGGCTGGTGGACCTGGGGAGCGGCACCGGGCGGATGCTGACCCTGCTCGGCCCACAGGCCGACCATGCGCTCGGCCTCGACCTGTCGCAGCAGATGCTCAACATCGCCCGCAACCACGTCGCCGAGGCGGGCCTGGACCGCTGCGAGCTCAGGCACGGAGACATCTTCGGCACGCGCCTGCCGGCCGAAGCCGCCGACCTGGTCGTCGTCCACCAGGTGCTGCACTACCTGGCCGACCCGGCGGCGGCGGTGAAGGAGGCGGCGCGCATCGTCGAGGCCGGCGGCCGGCTGATCATCGTCGATTTCGCGCCGCACAGCCTGGAGTTCCTGCGCGAACAGCATCAACACCGCCGGCTCGGGTTCGCTGACGCGGAGATCGGCCGCTGGCTGACCGCCGCGGGCCTCAAGGTCTGCGCGAGCGCCGCTCTGCCGCCGGCTCAGGCCGGGGGCCTCACCGTCAAGATCTGGACCGCCGAACGCGCCGGCCAGCCGCAAAGGACCGCCGCATGACCGCCCCCGAGACCGTTCCGGCAAGCGCCTTGGGCCCGATCGCCCGCGCCGGCGTCGGGGGGCGGCCCAAGCCGCAGGTGTCTTTCGAGTTCTCGCCGCCGAAGACGCCCGAGGCCGAAGAGAGCCTGTGGGAGGCGATCCGGCGGCTGGAGCCGCTGGACCCGACGTTCGTCTCTGTAACCTACGGGGCCGGCGGCTCGACCCGCGACCGGACGCATCGCACCGTGCTGCGGATGCTGAAGGAGACGACCTTGAAGCCGGCCGCGCACCTGACCTGTGTCGAGGCCAGCCGTGCGCAGGTCGACGAGGTGATCCAGGACTACTGGGACGCCGGCATCCGCCACATCGTCGCCCTGCGCGGCGACCCGCCGGGACAGATCGGCGGCGCCTACACGCCGCGCGCCGACGGTTACGCCAACGCCACCGAACTGACCGCTGGCATCCGCGCCATCGCGCCTTTCGAGGTCAGCGTCGGGCTCTATCCGCAGGTGCATCCGGAAAGCAGCGGCATCGACCACGACATCGACGTGCTGAAGGCCAAGGTCGACGCCGGCGCAACGCGGGCGATCACTCAGTTCTTCTTCGATATCGACGGCTTCCTGCGGTTCATGGACCGGGTCCGCAAGGCCGGGGTGACCATCCCGATTTCGCCGGGGATCATGCCGGTGACCAACTTCAAGGGCCTGAAGAAGATGGCCGGGCCGATCGGAATCGCCGTGCCGCCGTGGCTGGCCAACCTGTTCGAGGGGCTGGACAAGGACCCGGAGACCCGCCGTCTGATCGCCGCCTCGATCGCCACCGAGATGTGCGCCCGGCTGGCTGAGGAGGGGTTCTCGGACTTCCACTTCTACACGCTGAACCGCGCCGACCTGACCTATGCGATCTGCCGGGTGCTCGGCGTGCGCGAGGCGGAACCCGCAACCAACGAGGCCGCGGCATGACCCGCCAGGACCGTATCGCCGCCCTGAAGGCCGCCTCTCGCGAGCGCGTGCTGATCCTGGACGGCTCCTGGGGCGTGATGATCCAGAAGCGCGGCCTGGACGAGGCCGACTATCGGGGCGAGCGCTTCGCCGACGCGCCGGGCCAGCTGAAGGGCAACAACGACGCCCTTTGCATCACGCGGCCGGACATCATCGCCGACCTGCACGACCAGTATTTCGCCGCCGGCGCCGACATCTCCGAGACCAACACCTTCTCGGCGACCTCGATCGGCCAGGCCGAGTATGGGCTGGAGGCGGCGGTGCGCGACATCAACTTCGAGGGCGCCCGGATCGCCCGCGAGGTCGCCGACCGCTGGACGGCCAAGGAGCCGGACAAGCCGCGGTTCGTCGCCGGCTCGATCGGGCCGCTGCCGGTGATGCTGTCGATGTCGTCGGACGTGAACGATCCCGGCGCGCGCAAGGTGACCTTCGAGCAGGTCTATGCCGCCTATGTCGAACAGGTGCGAGCGCTGCACGATGGCGGCGTCGACCTGTTCCTGATCGAGACGATCACCGACACCCTGAACTGCAAGGCGGCGATCAAGGCGATCCTCGACCTTCAGGACGAGGGCTACGAAGAGCTGCCGATCTGGATCTCCGGCACGATCACGGACCGCTCGGGCCGCACCCTGTCCGGCCAGACGGTGGAGGCGTTCTGGAATTCGGTCCGTCACGCCAAGCCGTTCGCCATCGGCCTGAACTGCGCGCTCGGCGCCGACCTGATGCGGCCGCACATCGCCGAGCTGGCGCGGATCGCCGACACCCTGGTCAGCGCCTATCCGAACGCCGGCCTGCCCAATGCCATGGGCGAATACGACGAGACCCCAGACGAGACCGGCCACATGCTGCACGAGTGGGCCGAGCACGGCCTCGTCAACATCCTCGGCGGCTGCTGCGGCACGACGCCGGACCACATCCGCCATGTCGCCGACGAAGTGCGTGGCCTGAAGCCCCGCGCCATCCCCGAACGGCCGACGGCCATGCGGCTGGCCGGCCTGGAGCCGTTCGAGCTGATCTGATGCGCCCCACTTTCGTAAACGTCGGCGAGCGGACGAATGTCACCGGCTCGGCCAAATTCCGTAAGCTTGTCGCCGAGGGGAACTACCCCGAGGCCCTGAGCGTGGCGCGCCAGCAGGTCGAGGCCGGCGCCCAGGTCATCGACGTCAACATGGACGAGGGCCTGCTCGACTCCGTCGCGGCCATGCGGACGTTCCTGAACCTGATCGCCGCCGAGCCGGACATCGCCCGCGTGCCGGTGATGATCGACAGCTCCAAATGGGAGGTGATCGAGGCCGGGCTGCAGTGCGTACAGGGCAAGGCGATCGTCAATTCGATCAGCCTGAAGGAAGGCGAAGAGAAGTTCCTGGAGCAGGCCAGGGCCTGCCTGCGCTACGGCGCCGCCGTGGTGGTCATGGCCTTCGATGAGGTCGGCCAGGCCGACACGGCCGACCGCAAGGTCGAGATCTGCAAGCGCGCCTACGACATCCTGGTGCAGCGGGTCGGCTTCCCCCCTGAGGACATCATCTTCGACCCCAACATCTTCGCCGTGGCGACGGGGATCGAGGAGCACGACAACTACGCGGTCGACTTCATCCAGGCCACGCGGCGGATCAAGGAGGTCTGTCCGCACGCGCGGATCTCAGGCGGCGTCTCGAACGTCAGCTTTTCGTTCCGCGGGAACGAGCCGGTGCGCCGGGCCATCCACTCGGTATTCCTCTACCACGCCATCGCCGCCGGCATGGACATGGGCATCGTCAACGCCGGCGACCTGCCCGTCTACGACGACATCGAGCCGGAACTGAGGGAGCTGGTCGAAGACGTCATCCTCAACCGGCCTTCGAAAACGGAGGTCTCCAACACCGAACGGCTCGTCGACCTCGCTCCCAAGTACAAGGGCCAGAAGGGCGAGGCCAAGGTCGTCAACCTGGCCTGGCGCGAGCAGCCGGTGGCGGCGCGGCTGAGCCACGCCCTGGTCCACGGCATCACCGAGTTCATCGAGGCCGACACCGAAGAGGCGCGGGCGCAGGCCGAGCGGCCGCTGCACGTCATCGAAGGTCCGCTGATGGATGGCATGAACGTCGTCGGCGACCTGTTCGGCGCGGGCAAGATGTTCCTGCCGCAGGTGGTGAAATCGGCGCGGGTGATGAAACAGGCGGTCGCCTATCTGATGCCGTTCATGGAGGCGGAGAAGGACGGCGGCGGCCAGAAGAGCGCTGGTCGCATCCTGATGGCGACCGTCAAGGGCGACGTACACGACATCGGCAAGAACATCGTCGGCGTGGTTTTGCAGTGCAATAACTACGAGGTCATCGACCTGGGCGTGATGGTCCCGGCCGACCGCATCCTGGACGAGGCGGAAAAGCACAAGGTCGACATGGTCGGCTTGTCCGGCCTCATCACGCCGAGCCTGGACGAGATGGCCTTCGTCGCTGGCGAGATGGAGCGGCGCGGGTTCAGGATTCCGCTGCTGATCGGAGGCGCGACGACCTCGAAGACCCATACCGCGGTGAAGATCGCTCCGCAGTACAAGTCGGGCTCGACGACCTATGTGCTCGACGCCAGCCGGGCGGTGGGCGTGGTCTCGAACCTGTTGTCGCCGACCGAGCGCGAGCGGT
>NZ_JBIIGK010000177.1:0-5319 GCF_044236515.1 Phenylobacterium sp. | reverse complement strand
CCTTCAGCACCGTCTCCAGCCCGTCCGGCGTATGGGCGTAGTCGACATAGGCCTCGCCGCCGCGCGGCCCCGCGCCCACCCGCTGCAGCCGCCCCGGCGCGCCTTCCAGCGCCTCCAGCCCGGCCAGCGTCTCCTCCAGTGTCAGTCCGGCCGCCAGGCACAGCCCCGCCGCGACCAGCGCGTTCGAGGCCTGGAACCCGCCGGCCAGCGGCAGCCGCACGTCAAAGGCCCGCCCCTCCGCCCGCAGCGTCAGCAGCTGGCCCTCCGGCAGCAGGCTGCGCTGCGCCAGCCGCAGACCCTGCCCCGCCTCGCCCACCGAGAAGATCGTCTGTCCCGCCGCCGTCGCGGCCGCTGCGAACACCGGAAAGGCGTCGCTGTCGGCGTTCAGCACCGCCGTCCCGCCGCGCGGCAGCAGGTCCTCGAACAGCCGCAGCTTGGCCGCCAGGTAGGCGTCCATGTCGCCGTGATAGTCGAGGTGGTCCTGCGTCAGGTTCAGGAACCCGGCCGCCTTCAACCTCACCCCGTCCAGCCGCCGCTGGTCGACGCCGTGGGACGAGGCCTCCATGGCGAAGTGCGTGACCCCCATGCCCGTGATCTTCGCCAGCAGCTCGGCGACATCGCCGGCGTCCGGCGTCGTCAGGCCCGGCGGCGTCACCTGCGCGTGCGATCCGTCCGGCCGGCTGACCGTCACCCCCAATGTGCCCATGCTGGCCGAGGTGCGGCCGGCGCGGGCGAACACCTGGCGGCAGAAATTGGCCACCGAGGTCTTGCCGTTGGTGCCGGTCACCGCGACCGAGATCTCCGGCTGGGCGCCCCAGAAGTTGGCCGCCGCGAGGGCGTAGGCCCGGCGAGGATCCGGCGTGACGATCGTCGGCACGGAAAGCCCGAGGTCGCGCTCGGCGATCACCGCCGCCGCCCCGGCCGCCACCGCCTTTTCGGCGAACGCCGCGCCGTCGGCGGCGCGCCCCGGCAGGGCGGCGAACAGATAACCCGGCCGCGCCTTGCGGCTGTCCGAGGTCACGCCGGCGATCGGCGGGTCGCCCCATCCTTCCCTTGCGGTCAGGTCGCGCCGCACCAGCTCGGACAGCGGCCGGCTCACAGCCCCTCTCCCACGATCACCGGCTTGCCCGCCGCCGTGGGGGCCAGCGCCACCGCGTCGGCCTTGCGGCTGACGCCCAGGAACGGCGCGATCCGCCCGATCGTCCGGCCGGCCGCCGGCGCCGCCACCCACCCGCCGGTGGAGTAGCCATAGGTGTTGGCGCTGGGCTTCGGCTCGTCCATCAGGATCAGCACGAAATAGCGGTCGTCCTCCACGGCCCCGTCGGTCGGGAAGACGGCGGCGAACGACGAGACTTGCTTGCTTCGACTATAGCCCCGGATCGCCGGATCGTACTTCTCGCCGGTGCCGGTCTTGCCGCCGACCGACAGGCCCGGCTGATCGGCCTTGCCGCCGGATCCGACCGGGCTGGCGACATTGGCGCGCATGATCTGCAGCATCTGGGCCGAGGTGCGCTCGCTCATCACCCGCTTGCCGGGGACCTGCTTGCCGGGCTCCACCTTGCGGATGGTCAGCGGCCGCAGCACGCCGCCGTTCAGCAACACGTTCATCGCCCGGGCCAGGGCCAGCGGGCTGACGTTCATTCCGTGGCCGAACGAGGTCGAGGCCACGGCGTCCTCGTTCCACACCTTCGGCGTCAGCGGCTTGGCGCTTTCGATCAGCTCGACGGGAGCGGTCTCGGTCAGGCCCAGCCCGGCGAAATAGCGGCTCAGCCGCTGCGGCCCGACGCTGACCGCGAGCTTGGCGGTGCCGATGTTGGAGGAATGCTGGAACACCTCGACCAGCGACAGCACGGCCTTGGCCGCGTGGTAGTCGTGGATCGTCCGGTAGCCGAGCTTGTACGGGAACCGCGCGTCGAACATGGAGCTCGGCGTCGCCACCCCGGCGTCGAGGCCGATCGCCACCGTGAACGCCTTGAACGTCGAGCCCATCTCGAACACCGACGCCGCCGCCCGGTTCAGCTTGGCGTCGTCGCTCGCCCGCCCCGGCTGGTTCGGATCGTAGGTGGGATAGCTGGCCATCCCCAGGATCTCGCCGGTGTGGACGTTGGTGACAATGCCTACCGCGCCGCGCGGCTGGAACTCCGCCGCCGCCTTGTAGAGCTCGTCCTCCAGCGCCGCCTGCACGCGCAGGTCGATGGACAGCGGCACCGCCGTCTTCGACGCCGCCGCCTTGCGGATGTCCTCGTTCAGCGCGGCTTCCGCGCCGGTCAGGCCCTCGCCGCCGGTGTCGGCGAACCCGATCAGGTGCGCCGCCGTCGTGCCCAACGGATAGACCCGCCGCTCTTCCGGATCGAAGCTGACGCCCGGCAGGCCCAAACGGTGGACGCGGGCCCGCTCCTCGGGCGTCAGGCCGCCGGCGACGAACACCCGGCGCGAGCCGCGCAGCGCCCGCTCCAGGCGCGCGGCGTCGATCTGCGGCAGGGCCTTGCGCAGCGCGGCGCGGGTCTCGGCCGTCTCCCAGATCTCTCGCGGGTCGATATAGAGCCCGTAGTGCAGCAGGTCGGCGGCCAGCATCTGGCCGTTGCGGTCGACGAGGTCGGCCCGCGCCGCGCCGGTGACCGGCGCCAGGTCGCCGTGCCCGCCCAGGCCCGAAAACAACGCCGCCCGGGTGGCCCCGACCGCCAGGGTGATGAAGGCGGCGGAAAAGATCGCCAGCACCACGAAGATGCGGATGCGGGTGTCGTCCTCGGCCTTGCCCGAGGCGCGGGCCCGCTCGAAGGCGTGCTCCAGGCCCCACATCCAGCGCGAGACCCAGCGGGCGATCGGCGAGGCGCCGAAGCTCGAACTTCCGAGGCTCATTGCGGCGCCTCCTGGGGGCCGGCGCCGCTCGCCGGGGTCGCCACGGGAACCGCGACGGGCGTCACAGCGGCGGCCGGCGCCGGCTTCGGCAGGACCGGCGGCGCCGGATTGCGGGCCACGGCCGGCAGGTCCTCGGCGCTCGCCTCGCGCTTGGCCGACAGCGGGCCGAGGCCGAGGTAGGCGCTCGACAGCCGCTCCACCCGCGCCGGCCGCTCCAGATGGCTGACCTCAGCCTGCAGCAGCCGGATGCGGGCCTTCTCGGCGGCGATGTTGCGCTCGATGCTGGCGATCTCCGCGCGCTCCCGGCCGGCCATCGTCTTGGCCAGGTAGACGCCCAGGATCAGCATCACCAGCAGCCCTAGGGCCACCAGGTCGATCAGCCGGAAACCCCGGACCCTGCGATCGAGCAGGCTCATGCCGCCCCCTTCCAGACCGGCGCCTCGGTGCGCACGGCCGCCCTCAACTTCGCCGAACGCGATCGGGGGTTGGCCGCCACCTCCGCGTCCGACGGCGCCTGCGCGCCGTTGAACTGGAGCCGGAAACTGGGCGCCGGGCCGGTTTGCACCGGCGGCGCATGGCGCGATCCCGACGGCGTTCTACCCGCTCGCGCCGACAGGAAGTTTTTGACGATTCTGTCTTCCAGCGAATGGAACGTGACGACGCAGAGACGCCCGCCGGGTTTCAGCACCCGCTCGGCGGCCGCCAGGCCCTTTTCCAGCTCGGAAAGCTCCTCGTTCACGGCGATGCGCAGCCCCTGGAACGAGCGCGTCGCCGGATGCACCTTTGCGCCGCGCCGCCCGCCCAGGGCGTGCTCGATGAACTCGGCCAGCTCCAGGGTGCGCGTGAACGGCTGCTCGGCCCGGCGACGGGCGATGGCGGCGGCGATCCGGCGGCTCTGCCGTTCCTCGCCATAGACGAACAGCACCCGCGCCAGCTCGGCCGGCTCGGCGGTGTTGACGAGATCGGCGGCGGTCGGACCCTCCGCGCCCATCCGCATGTCCAGCGGCCCGTCGCGCATGAAGGAAAAGCCGCGCTCAGCCTCGTCGAGCTGCATCGACGAGACGCCAAGGTCGAGCGCCACGCCGTCCACCGACGCCTCGCCCAGTTCCGCCGCCATCTCTGAAAACCGCGCGTCGACCAGCCGGAACCGGTCCTGCGGCAGGCCGTCGGCGAACCGCCGGGCGCTCGGGTCGCGGTCGAAGGCGACGACGCGCGCGCCGGTCGCCAGGATCGCCCGGGTGTAGCCGCCGGCTCCGAAAGTGCCGTCCACCACCATGTCCCCTGCGCCGCAGGCGAGGCCGGCCAACACTTCTTCGATCAGGACCGGGACGTGCGGCGCTTCGCTCACGACGCCGCCCCCTGCCGCCTCACTTCGAGCTTGGCCGCGCGCTGCTGGGCGCGCATCTGGGCGAGACCTTCTCGCGCCGCCTCACGCTGGGCGGCGCGGTGCGCCTGGAACGCCTCGCGCGGCCAGATCTGGAACCTGTCTCCCAATCCCACCACCGCGACCCAGTCGGTCAGGCCGAACATCTCACAGAGGCTTTCCGGCAGGGTGATCCGGCCAGCGGTGTCGAACGACAGCCGGGCCATGCCGCCGAGCACCGAGGTCTCCAGGGCGGTGCGCAGCGGATCGCCGAACTCCAGCTCCTCGATCAAGCCGAGGTAGCGGTCATAGAGCGCCTTGCCGCCCGCCTCGATGCAGTCGGCCTCAATGGAGGGGAAACAGACGATGCCGTCGAACGGCCCGGCCGCGAGCGCACGGAACTCCTGCGGCACGACGATGCGCCGCTTCGCGTCCAGCTGCTTCTCGAAGCTCGAGAGGAACACCGCCAACCCCTGCCCCGGAAATTCCCGGCCCGTCGCCAGCCCACGCGACGTGGTTAGCGAATGGTGATTGGGTTAACATGGGATCAATTGGGACACAATGACTCTAGATGACTCAAGAGGGCAGAATCCGCCCCTTGCCGCCTAGTCATGGTTAACGGCCAATACTTATCCACAGAACGTACACAGAACTGCGCGCGCCGGACGGAGCCGGCGGCGGCTTGATGGGGAAAGCGAAGGGACCAGACGGCCTATAAGCCGGGTTCTGTGCCGCCTCCCTGAGGGGAGACGCGGCGGCCATTCCTCTGGACCGGCCCTTGCGGGACGGTTCTCGCGACCTACCCGGACCTGCTCGGGCCAACGACGGCCCTGCCCCTCTTGCGAGAGACGCGCGGTCCCTATTCGGTCTTGCTCCTGGCGGGGCTTGCCATGCCGTCCCTGTCGCCAGGTCCGCGGTGGGCTCTTACCCCACCCTTTCACCCTTACCGCTCCAAGGAGCGGCGGTTTGCTTTCTGTGGCGCTATCCCTGGGGTCGCCCCCGGCGGGCGTTACCCGCCGCCATGTCGTCGTGGAGCCCGGACTTTCCTCGAGCTTGCGCCCGCGACCGCCCGGCCATCTGGTCCGCGCGGAACATGG
>NZ_JBIIGK010000176.1:0-5324 GCF_044236515.1 Phenylobacterium sp. | reverse complement strand
CCAGCAGATCGCCTTCATGGGATTCCCCTCAGTCGCAATTGCGCTTGACGGTGCTCATGCGCACCGCGGTGATCAGGTCGAGGGCGGTCACCGCCAGCACGAGGCCGAGGGCGACCTTGGCGTTACCCCGCTTGGGGTTCTGCGGCCGGTCCAGCGAGGACAGCACCGCGATGTCGCAGACGTCGCCCGCCACGCGCGCCCACAGCATGCCGGCCTTGGTCGGATCCCCCGCCAGGGTGAAGCCGGTGATCAACTCTCGTACGCCGAACAGCGCCTGGACCGTCGGGGTCGACGCGGTGACTCCCAAGGTCCGCTTGACGCTCTTCGGGAACAGCGCGCCCCAGAAACCGAGGCCGATCGCCGTCTGGCCGATCATGAAGGACAGCTGCGGCGAGATCGCCGGCGCTGCCCGCACCCGGTCCGTGGACAGGCGCGCGCCGCTCTTGCCCACGGCCATGCTCGGAGCCTCGGTCAGGCGCTCGAGGCGGCGGGTCGTCGGCCAGGCGATATTGGGGAACGGCGGCGCATGGCCGGTTCCTCCAACGCTGAAGGTGTCAGCAGCGGTCATACACAAAGCTCCCGTCGATCCCCCGATGAGGCCTGTGCAAGCCGCCGGCTCCGGCGAACGTTCCAGCCGGGCGCCTTATGTGATCAGCGCCACCGCAGGACGGTCTCCGTCGCCGTCCGCACCGCCGCGTAGCATTCGCAGGCAGCGGCCTCGAGCCCGGGGCGGTTGCGTACCGTGATCCTGCCGCGGGCGTAGGAGATCATCCCCCGGGCCTGCAGGCCGGACGCCAGCACGGTCACGGTTGTCCGCTGCACGCCCAGCATGATCGACAGATGCTCCTGGGTCAGCGGCAGCACGTCGGAACCCACCCGATCCTGGGTCATCAGCAACCAGCGGCACAGGCGGCGCTCTGCGGAATGCAGGCTGTTGCAGGCTGCTGCGTGCGCCGTCTGCAGCAGGGTGGCCTGGGCATGCTGGACGATGGCCGCCGCCAGGCCCGGGCTGGATTGCACGGCCTCGCGAACGCGCTCGGCCGGCAGCCGCCAGCTGCGTCCGCCGACCTGGATCAACATCCGTTCGTAGGCGATCGGCGAGCCCAATGCGTGCAGCAGGCCATAGCCGCTCTCCCGGCCGATGGTGCGGCTCTCGACCTGCGCGCCGTCGCGCATCACCGTCACCACCGACAGCACGGCGTCGATCGGCAGGTGGATGTCGACGACAGGCTCTCCAGGCTCCCCCAGGCGCGTGTTCCGCGCCAGCTCGACCTCGGTCAGATGCGGCCGCAGGGCCGCGACGTCCCGCAGGGACAGGGAGTCCAGAAAGTGGTTCCCAAACGTCATGGCGGCCGACCTCTCAGCCCAGCTTGCAGATCAACGCGCGGGGCGCCGGGGCGTTCATCCTGGCGCGATCGGCGTTGCGCTCACGCAACCGATGGGCGAGCATCTTTTCCGGCCCTATGTCGGGAGTTGAGCAGACGGCTGTTTCGGGGCCGCGCTAGGTATCGCCCACACGGGAGGGACTGCCCTTTGAGCGAGCTCTTGCTCTACGGACTGGACGAGAGTGGCGAGACCACCTTCACCCAGCAGCTCCGCGACGCCGATCGCGGGCAGCTCAAGGCGCTGGCTCACGACCGCCTGAAGTGTTTCGCCCGCGTCGAGGTCTGGGACGGCCCGATGTGCGTCCTGCGGTTGCGGCGCGATCCGCTCCCCCAAACCTGACCTCATCTCAACGCGCAAAGTTCGCCCGCGACGGGATCGAAGCCCGGCCGTAGGCGTTATCTTGGCTCACCGATAAAAAGGAGAGCCGATGGGGCACGCCCGAAAGCCGCTTCCCGTACATCCCGGCGCCGGCGAGCTTCGCTATCGCGGCTTCACCGGTCCGGTCGACTATGAGATTCAGGGGGTTCCCGGCACGCTGCGGTTCGGGCCGCTGCGCCTGCGCGGTAGCCTCACGGCCACGCCGGAAATCGCCGAAGAGGCGTTCCGCCAGGGCGAGGGCCAGCTGACGCTGGAGGACGGTTCGGTGTTCCGCGTCACCATGCTCGGCCACACGGCCGGCAGCGGCGTCGCCTATTTCGAAATGCGGGTTTAGGCGGCGACCTCGGCGGTCCGCGCCGCCGCAACGGCGCCGACCAGCACGTCGTCCTGCCAAAGTTCGGCACGCAGTCCGTCCCGCCGCTGCGTCAGGATCGCCGCCGCCATGGTCATGGCCTCGGCGTGATCGACGTCCGGCAGCACCTCGAAGTGCGGCACCCCACCCGATATTCGATGCACATAGCAGAGATAAGGCACGTGGAACTCCCTCAGCTCGACGGCGGGAGTGCAGCCCCTCTTTTTTGCGGGGGTCATGTCTCTCAGTCGCCGGAGCCAGTAAAGGTCACGCCCGGCGATGTCATGATCTTGGTCACATCGGGTCGGGGCCCGCCAGCACATATGTTGCTGTGTCGAAAAAAGACCTCAGGACGCCGGCTGCTGATAGCGCATCGACAGCGCCGCGCTGACGCCGGACGGCGCCTGCCGCAGCCGACGGGCGACCTCGTCGAGGGCCCGGGTCTGGAAGTCGTAACGACCGACCTCGACCCCGTCCTCTCGGACGATCCAGTCGCCCATACGCTCTATCACTTCGTACTTCATCACGCGGGTTGCAGTGCAACCCACACGATTAAATCCTGAGTTAACGCAGCCCCCGCGCGCAGCTAACCTGCCTGCGACCAAACGTCCCTTTCCGCTGTGGCAACAATCCTCTGCCGTGGCACGGATTTGTCTCTCAACCAGGATGACTATCTTGGCTGGCGAGACGGCGCGGCCAGTTCCCGTGCCCTGGAGGACCGAACCATGATCGAGCGGAGACCTTTCGACGCCCTTGGCGGCGCGGACCACGGCTGGTTGAAGGCGCGGCACCACTTCTCCTTCGCCAACTACTACGATCCGGCGAAGATGAATTGGGGAACCCTGCGCGTCTGGAATGATGACGAGATCGCCCCGCAGTCCGGCTTCCCGCCGCACCCGCACGCCGACATGGAGATCATCACCTACGTCCGCCAAGGCGCGATCACCCACCAGGACAGCCTGGGCAACCAGGGCCGCACCGAGGCGGGCGACGTGCAGGTGATGAGCGCCGGCACGGGCATCCGCCACGCCGAGTACAACCTCGAGCCGGAGACCACCCGGATCTTCCAGATCTGGATCGAGCCGACCGCTCGCGGCGGCCCGCCGGCCTGGGGCGCCAAGCCCTTCCCGAAGGGCGACCGACACGGCCGCTTCGTGACCCTGGCCTCGGGCCTGCCCGGCGACGACGACGCCCTGCCGATCCGCACCGACGCGCGGGTCGCCGGCGCAACGATCCGGGCCGGGGAGACCGCGGAGTATCCACTCGGCCGCGGCCGGCGCGCCTACCTCGTGCCGGCGGCCGGCGCGGTCGAAGTCAACGGTGTCCGCCTCGACGCCCGCGACGGCGCGGCGATCCAGGACGAGGACGTCCTGCGCGTGACCGCGCTGGAGGACGCGGAAGTCGTCCTGGTCGACGCGGCCTGATGGACTGAGACGCTGACCCGTCGCTGACCGGCCGAGGCTGCCGGCGGCGGGTTCAGCACCGCCGTCAGCGCCGCCCGATCAGTGTGGACGCGGCGGATCGACGATGGTCTCGCGCCATTCGCCCGGCGTCTCCTGGATCAGCACGTAGCGCGCCTCGTCATCGACCCGCGCATAGGCGCTGACCGCCTCCAGCGCCTCGGCCTGAGAGGCGAAGCTGCACAGCTCGCCTTGCTCGTCGTCGCACAGCAGCCACCGGCCGCCTTGCGCGACCACCGTCAGATCGAACATCGCGCTCTTCCCGCCCAGAGGAACGGAGTTATCCCACCCTCCGCGGGTCGGGGCCTTGTGTCGTCCGGTCGCAGGCGGCGCGGCCGAGCGCCGCAGGCCAGATCGCGTCAGTCGGCGCGGAAGTAGGGCTCGACCTCGCCCTTCAGCTTGACCGTCAGCTGCTTGCCGTGGCGATCGCGGCTGTTGCCGACCGCCAGGCGCACCCAGCCTTCCGAGACGCAATATTCGTCGACATTGGTCTTCTCTTCGCCCTTGAAGCGGACGCCCACGTTCCGCGCCAGGATATCGGCGTCGTAGTACGGGCTGGACGGATCGGTCGACAGGCGGTCGGGAAGAGTATCGCTCATGGGCCGCCCCTCGCATGGGCCGGCCCGGCGATCAAGGCCGAGCCGCGCGGGCGTCCTCGCGAAAAGTTCACCGGGGAAGTGGGTGGACGGATCAACCCCGTGTCGGGTAGGCGACATCCTGATGAGAGAAAGTCGCAAAGCGGGCGTGCTCCTCGTCGAGGACGAGGCGGATATCCGCGAGCTGATCGAAGAGGCGTTCGAGGAGCGCCGCATCGACGTATTCGGCGTCGACAGCGACGCTGGCGCCTACGCCGCCCTGGAGGCCGAGGCGACGCGCTACGGCGTGCTCGTCGCCGACATCAACCTCGGGCCCGGCACAACCGGCTTCGATGTCGCCCGCCGGGCGCGGACGCTCAACCCCGACCTCAAGGTCATCTACATCACCGGCCATGCCGCCCATCTCGACCGCTTCGGCGTGGACGGGGCGGTGATGTTCCCCAAGCCGTTCAATCCGGGCGAGCTGGCGGATCGGGTCCGCCAGCTGCTCGACGAAGGCTCCCCGACGGCCTGAGCCGCCGGGCCTGACGGCTTAGCGCCAGGCCAGCACCGAGGTGCGGCCGGCTTGCGCCTGTTGCACGGCCGACAGCTTCTGGACCAGTTCGGCCCGGACCCCCGCCTTGCAGGCGGCGACCTGGCTGAGGGCGCTGGCCGCCACACCGGACTGACGGCAGTGGGCTTCGGCGGCCGAGGCGACGCGCTGGTGATAGGCGGCGACGCCTTCGGTGCGGCTCAGGTCGAGATCGGCGACGCGGACCGAGGCCGGCTCGGCGCGGACGGAGGTGGCCACGGCGGCCATCGGCAGGGCGGCGAGCGCCAGGGTGGCGAGGCCGACGAAACGGGCGGTGAGCTGGGTCATCTGGATCATCCCTCGATTTGTTGATGCCGGCGATGTCGCCGGCCGGTGAGGAGTGATTACTTCTCTGATCTCACGAAGTCCCGTGAATATGCTGTCATGAGCGTAGTTTAACAATATTACGCCGCTTTAATCTAAGTATTACGGTTCTGTAAGCTTCGCCGTCTGTCATGGGACGGGGGCGCGACCAACCGCGCCATCGCCGCGCCGCAATGCCGGCGCTAGGATCGCGCCCGCGTGTCAGCGAGGAGTCTTCGTTGATAAAGGTCACATCGACGGTCGCCGCCTTGGCCGCC
>NZ_JBIIGK010000175.1:0-5368 GCF_044236515.1 Phenylobacterium sp. | reverse complement strand
CCGAGGCCGTCGAGGCCCTCGGTGATGGTCTCGCCCGGGAAGCCCGGCATCGGCTTGGCGCCCTTGTCGACCTTGATGCCGGGAATCGAACCGGCCTTGGCGATCAGCTCGACCAGCGGCGTGCCGTCGGCGGCGTTCTGATAGAGGGTTTCCTCGAACAGGATCACGCCCGAGACGCGGTCGCGCATCGCGTCGGTCCGGAACAGCAGTTCACGGTAATCGCGGCGGTTCTGCTCGGTGTTCTCCACGCCGATGGCGTCGAAGCGCTTCTGGATCGTGCCGTGGCTTTCGTCGGCGGCCAGGATGCCCTTGCCGGGCGTCACCATCTTCTCGGCGATGTCGTTCAGAGCCGCGAGATTCATCGAAGAGTTCCCCATCAAGAGCCGAGGGCCGCCACGCCGGGCAGCTCCTTGCCTTCCATCCATTCCAAAAATGCGCCGCCGGCCGTGGAGACGAAGGTGAAATCCTCCGTCGCGCCGGCCGCATTGAGCGCCGCGACCGTGTCTCCGCCACCGGCGACCGCAACCAACGCGCCCGAACGGACCCGCTGCGCAGCTTCCCGCGCGGCCTCAACGGTCGCTTTGTCGAAGGGTTGCACCTCGAAGACGCCGAGGGGCCCGTTCCAGATCAGCGTCTTGGCCTCAGCCATCGCCGCGAGGATCTCGGCCAGCGTGTCCGGGCCGACATCGAAGATCTTCTCGTCGGCGTCGATGGCGCCGCCGGCCAAGGCCGTGATGCGCGAGGCGGCGCCGGGCGCCAGCTCGCGGGCGACCACGGCGTCTGTCGGCAGGATCATCCGGCAGCCGGCCGCCTTGGCCTTTTCAAGGATCGCGCGGGCGGTGTCGGCCATGTCCTTTTCGCAGAGCGAGGCGCCGATGTCGTAGCCCTGGGCGTAGCGGAAGGTGTTGGCCATGCCGCCGCCGATGGCGAGGAATTGAAGCTGGCCGACGAGGTTGTTGAGCAGGTCGAGCTTGGTCGAGACCTTGGCCCCCCCGACGATGCCCATCACCGGCCGCTCGGGCTTGCCCAGCGCCAGCTCCAGCGCTTCGAGCTCGCGGCGCATCTGCTCACCGGCATAGGCCGGCAGCTGGCGCGCGAGGCCCTCGGTCGAGGCGTGCGCCCGGTGGGCGGCGGAAAACGCGTCGTTGACGTAGAGGTCGCCGTTGGCGGCCAGGGCCTTCGCGAACGCCGGATCGTTCTTCTCTTCGCCGGCCTCGTAGCGAACGTTCTCAAGCAGGAGGACGTCGCCGTCCTGCATCGCGGCGATGGCGGCCGTGGCGGCCTCGCCGGCGCAATCGTCGGCGAACGCCACCGGGGCGCCGACGAGGGCGGCCAGCGGGCCGACGATCGGCTGCAGACTCATTTCCGGCACGCGCTTGCCCTTGGGCCGATCGAAGTGGGCCAACAGGATCACCCTGGCTCCGCCGGCGCGCAGCCTTTTGATGGTCGGCAGGGCGGCGCGCAGGCGGGTGTCGTCGGAGACGGCCCCGTCCTGCATCGGCACGTTGAAGTCGACGCGGACCAGGGCGCGCTTGCCCGCAAGGTCCGCGTCGTGGAGCGTCTTGAACGTCATCGCTCGGCTCAGGCGATCAGCTTGCCCAGGGCGACGGCGGTGTCGCTCATCCGCGTGGAGAAGCCCCACTCGTTGTCGTACCAGGAAAGCACCCGGGCCAGCTGACCCTCGATCACCTGCGTCTGCGGCAGGGCGACGGTCGAGGAGTAGGCGATGTGGTTGAAGTCGACCGAGACCAGCGGCTCTTCCGTCACGCCCAGCACGCCCTTCAGCGGGCCGGCGGCGGCGGCCGTCAGCGCGTTGTTGATCTCGTCCTTGGTCACGCTGCGACCGGGGACGAACTTCAGGTCGACGACCGAGACGTTGGCGGTCGGCACGCGGATCGACGAGCCGTCGAGCTTGCCGGTCAATTCCGGGATCACCAGGCCCAGGGCCTTGGCGGCGCCGGTCGAGGTCGGGATCATCGACATGGCGGCGGCGCGGGCGCGGTAGAGATCCTTGTGCATGGTGTCCAGCGTCGGCTGGTCGCCCGTGTACGAGTGGATCGTGGTCATGTAGCCGCGCTCGATGCCGCACAGCTCCTGCAGCACCTTGGCGACCGGGGCCAGGCAGTTGGTGGTGCAGGACGCGTTCGAGATGATCAGGTCGTCGGCGGTCAGGGTGTCGTGGTTGACGCCGTAGACGATGGTCTTGTCGACGCCGTCGCCGGGGGCGGAGATGATCACCCGCTTGGCGCCGGCCTCGATGTGGGCGGCGGCCTTGTCGCGGGCGGTGAACAGGCCCGTGCACTCCAGGGCGATGTCGACGCCGAGGTCCTTGTGCGGCAGCTCCGCCGGGTTGCGGACGGCGGTGACCTTGATCTTGCCGCGGCCCACGTCGATCGTGTCGCCGTCGACGGTCACCACGCCGGGGAAGCGGCCGTGCACGCTGTCGTAGCGCAGCAGGTGGGCGTTGGTCTCCACCGGGCCCAGGTCGTTGATCGCCACGACCTCGATGTCCGTCCGCGCATGTTCGATGATCGAGCGCAGGACCAGGCGGCCAATGCGACCAAAACCGTTAATGGCGACGCGGACGGTCATGTAGGGAATCTCCATTATGCCGCTGGCGGCGCGGCCGAGCCTTGTTTTCGCGGGCGTTTCTTCAGGGCGGGAGCCCCCAAGTCAACCCCGCGACCGTCTGACAACGTTGGACAACGTCCGCCCCCTGGACGTCCGCCCCCTTAAGAACCTCGCAAGGTCCCGCTTGTTCCGTGGATTATCTTGCGACCGGCCGGACACTGGCGGCCGCCGCGGCGGCCCGTTCGCGAGCCTGGTCGACGTCGGCGCCGACGGCGACGGCGACGCCCATACGACGGCGCTCGTGACTTGCCGGCTTGCCGAACAGGCGCAGGTCGGCGCCCGGCACGGCGAGGGCGTCGGCGACCCCGTCGAACGCGATATGCGCCGCCTCCACGCCGCCGTAGATCACTGCGCTGGCGCCGGGCTCGGCCAGGCGAACGTCGACCGGCAGGCCGAGGATGGCCCGGGCGTGCAGCTTGAACTCGCTCATCCGCTGGCTGACGAGGGTGACGAGGCCGGTGTCATGGGGCCGGGGGCTGACCTCGGAGAACCAGACCTCTTCGCCGCGTACGAACAGCTCGACGCCGAAGACGCCGTGGCCGCCGAGGGCGCCGGTCACCGCGGCGGCGATGTCGCGCGACCGACGCAGGGCGGTGGGCGTCATGCCCTGCGGCTGCCAGCTTTCCACGTAGTCGCCCTTGACCTGCCGGTGGCCGATCGGGTCGCAGAAGCTCGTCGCCGTCTCGCCGTCCACCAGGCTGCGGACGGTCAGCAGTGTGATCTCGAAGTCGAAGGCGATGCGGCCCTCGACGATCACCCGGGGCTGCTCGACCCGGCCGCCCTCCAGGGCGTAGCGCCAGGCGGCGGCGATGTCCGCAGGTCCCTCGACATAGGACTGCCCTTTGCCGGACGAGCTCATCACCGGCTTCACGAAGCAGGGGAAGCCGGTGATTTCGGCCGCGGCCTTGGCCAGTTCCGCCTCGCTCGATGCAAAGGCGTAGGGACTGGTCGGCAGGCCGAGCTCTTCGGCGGCCAGCCGGCGGATGCCCTCGCGGTTCATGGTCAGCTGGGCGGCGCGGGCGGTGGGGATGACGGTGGCCAGGCCCTCGGCCTCGATACGCACCAGCT
Source organism: Phenylobacterium sp. (assembly GCF_044236515.1). GTDB lineage: Bacteria > Pseudomonadota > Alphaproteobacteria > Caulobacterales > Caulobacteraceae > Phenylobacterium. The sequence goes on along the minus strand of NZ_JBIIGK010000175.1, from coordinate 1,669 downwards.
CGTCGGTGGCGATGGCCTCGATCTCGGGGACGATCAGGTGGGGCCGCTCGGCCTCGACGATGGCGCGCAGCGCGGCCGGATCGGTCATGGCGATGACGTGGGCGCGGTGGGCGACCTGCTGGGCCGGCGCGTTCGCATAGCGGTCGACGGCGATGACCTCGCAGCCGAGGCGCTGCAGCTCGATGGCCACTTCCTTGCCGAGCTCGCCCGAGCCCAGCAGCATGACGCGAACGGCGCTCGGCGACAGAGGGGTCCCCAAGCGGGCTGGAACCTTCGAGTCACGCATCGCCTTCGCCCCGCTTCTCAGGAATGGATCAGTCCAGCCGCGCCTTGGCCGCCGACACAACCGCCTCGGCGGTGATGCCGAAGTGCTGGTAGAGCACCTTGTCCGGCGCGCTGGCCCCGAAGCCGCTCATGCCGACGAAGCCGCCGTCCGAGCCGATGAAGCGGTCCCAGCCCTGGCGCACGCCGGCCTCGATGGCGACGCGCGCCGTGGTCTCGCCGATCACCGCCTCCTGGTAGTCGCGCGGCTGGGCCTCGAACAGCTCGAAGCACGGAACGGAGACGACACGGGTCCCGACGCCGTCGGCCTCGAGCATGTCGCGAGCGGCCAGGGCGACCGGGACTTCCGTGCCGGTGGCGAAGATCGTCACCTGGGCAGGCTTCGTCGCCGCCGACAGCTGGTAGGCCCCGCGGGCCGACAGGTTCTCGCCCGCCGCGTCGCGCACCGCCGCGGTCTTCTGACGCGACAGGGCCATGACGGACGGGGTGCGCTCGGCGGCCAGCGCTAGCTTCCAGCACTCGGCGGTCTCGATGAGGTCGGCGGGGCGGAAGACGTTGACGTTGGGCATGGCGCGCAGGCCGGCCAGGTGCTCGACCGGCTGGTGGGTCGGGCCGTCTTCGCCCAGGCCGATGGAATCGTGGGTGCCGACGTGGATCGCCCGCACGCCCATCAGGGCAGCCAGCCGGATCGCCGGGCGGGCGTAGTCGCTGAACACCAGGAAGGTGCCGCCGTAGGGGATGACGCCGCCGTGCAGGGCCATGCCGTTCATCGCCGCGGCCATGCCGAATTCGCGCACGCCATAGTTCACGTAGCGGCCGGCATAGTCGGGGGTGTCGAGGACGGGCGTGCCCTTGACGAAGGTGTTGTTCGAGCCGGTCAGGTCGGCCGAGCCGCCCACCAGTTCGGGGATGTCGGCGAAGATCTTCTCCAGCACGGTCCCGGAATGCTGGCGCGTCGCCGCCGCCGGCCTGGAGGTCGCGGCTTCGGACATCGCCGCGTCAAGGCGGGCATAGGCGCCGGTCGGCAGGGCGCCCGAGATGGCGCGGTCGAAATCGGCGCGCTGGCTGGAGGCGGCGAGGCGCGCCTCCCAGGCTTTCAGCGCCTTGCGGCCTCTGCGGCCGGCGGCGCGCCAGGGCTTGTAGACCTCGTCCGGCACCACGAACGGCTCGTGCGGCCAGCCGAGGTTGGCGCGGGTGGCCACCACCTCGTCCTTGCCCAAGGCCTTGCCGTGGACGTCGTGGGTGCCTTCGTAGGTCGGAGAGCCCTTGCCGATCTTGGTGCGGCAGGCGATCAGCGTCGGCTTGTCCTGGCGCGTCGCCCACGACAGGGCGCGCTTGATCTGGCCGACATCGTGGCCGTCGATGGCCTTGACCGCCCAACCGGCCG
>NZ_JBIIGK010000174.1:0-5417 GCF_044236515.1 Phenylobacterium sp. | reverse complement strand
AGGTCGTGGAGGATGGGCAGCAAGGCCCCCTCGCGCCCGTCGTGCGCCTCGACGATCGCAGCCGCGACGTCGGCGTTCCACGGCTGGAACCGGCTCATCCATCCTCCCGACGCCGGGCGTCTCGCGGCCCGGGCTGATCTGTGGCCCGATCATCACCGGACCGGCGGTGCGTCTTCAAGGGTGATATGGCCCAGGACGCTGAAATGCGGGCGGTTTCGATCCGCACGACATCCGGCGCTTGCCAAGAGGCGGTTATTCCATTTGCCTGTGGCGCGGGATTTCTAACGACTGCTTGAGGCGAGTCGGGCGCAGGTCCCGGATACAACACAAAGGGGGAAGCCGATGGCTCCGCAGCCATATCGTCGTCGCGAGCGCACCGGGTCCGCCACCGCCCCCCTTCGGAGCCGATAGCCCATGTCCGCCCAGACCCCCTCGACCGACAGCGCCCCAGGCGGCCTGCGCCGCGCGCTCGGCCTGCCCGAGGCGACCACGCTTGTGGCCGGCGGCATCGTCGGCGCCAGCATCTTCCTGCTGCCGGCCGCGGTCGCGGACATCGCCGGCGGGCCCTGGCTCGCCCTGACGATCTGGGGGATCGCCGGCCTCGTCGCCGCCTGCTCGGCCCTGTCGTTCGCAGAGCTGGGCGCGGCGATCCCGCAGACCGGCGGCGCCTACGTCCACCTCAAGCGCGCCTTCCGCAGCCACTTCCTGGGCTTCAGCTACGGCTGGATGATGCTGTTCGGCTATGGCTCGGCGGCCCTGGCGGTGGTGTCGATCATGGCCTCCGGCTACCTCTCGGGCCTGATCACCGCGGCCGGTTTCGAGCCGCCGCCGGAGCGGGCGATGGCCATCGCCATGATCCTCACCGTCGCCGGCCTCAACACCATCGGCGTCAAGGCCAGCGGCCGGGCGCAGATCGTGCTGACGGCGACGAAGTTCGGCCTGCTGATCCTGCTCGTCGCCGTGCCGCTGCTGACCATCGGCGGCGATCCGGCGGCCCTGTCGCATCCGGGTCCCGAGCGGACGCCGGGCGAGCTGATCGGCGTGATCACCGACGGCCTGCTGCTGTGCTTCTTCTCGTTCAGCGGCGCCTATTTCGTCACCCAGGTGGCCGGCGAACTGCGCAACCCGCAGCGGGACATCCCCCGCGCCATCGCGCTCGGCTTCGGCGCGGTCCTCATCCTCTACCTGCTGTTCAACCTCGTCTGCATCCTGGTGCTGCCCTTCGACCAGCTGCGCAACAGCGACCGCATCGCCGCCGACGTGATGCGCCAGGCCGTCGGCGAGCCGGGGGCGATCCTGGTCGCCATCGCCATCATCATCTCGGCCCTCGGCGTGCTGAACGCCCAACTGCTCAGCTACCCGCGCGTGGTCTTCGCCCTGGCCCAGGACGGCCTGCTGCCGAGCTTCGTGGCCAAGGTGCACGAGCGAAGCCGCACCCCGTATCTGGCGGTGATCGCCGTCACCATCTGCGCCTGCCTCTACGCCGCGAGCGGCAGCTACCGGAACATCCTCAGCGCCGTCGGCTTCGTCAGCCACCTGTTCACGGTCCTGGCGGTGGTCGGGCTGATGGTGCTGCGCTTCCGCGAGCCGGACCTGCCGCGCCCCTACCGGGTGCGCCCCTATCCTTGGGCGCCGCTGGTGTTCATCGCCATCTCGGCGATTTACCTCGGCAACCTGCTGGTCACCCGCTTCGAGCAGTCGATGATCGGCCTGCTGATCGTGGCGGTCGGCGCGCCGGTCTACTTCTTCCGCCGCTCGAAGATCCCCAGGTCGATCGAGGCCGAAGCCGCCCAGGCGGCGGCCGCCCCCGCCGCCGACTGAGGCCATGCCGCGCATCGCGCTGATCCACGCGCTCCGGCACTCGCCGGCGCCGATCGAGGCGGCGTTCGCGGAGCTGTGGCCGCACGCTCGGCTGGCCAACCTGCTGGACGAAAGCCTGTCCGCCGACCTGGCGGCGGCAGGCGCGCTCGACGCCAGCTTCACCGACCGCTTCCTCGCGCTCGGCCGCTATGCCCGGCAGAGCGGGGCCGACGCCGTGCTCTTCACCTGCTCGGCCTTCGCGCCCTGCATCGACGCGGTCCGGGCCGACCTCGGCCCCCTGCCCGTCCGCTCGCCGTACGAAGCGATGATCGCCGAGGCGGCGGCGATCGGCGGACGGATCGGCCTCGTCGCCACCTTCGCCCCGACCCTCGCCACCATGCCGGCCGAGTTCCCGCCCGAGCTTGCCGTCGAGCCGATCTTCGTCGATAGCGCCCTGGCGGCGCTGGACGCCGGCGATACGACGACCCATGACCGCCTGGTCGCCGAAGCGGTGCGCGGCCGCGCCTTCGACGCGGTGGCCCTGGCCCAGTACAGCCTGGCCCGCGCCGCGCCGGCCGTCGCGGCGGTGATGGACGCGCCGGTGCTGACCAGCCCAGGCGCTGCGGTGCGCGAGCTGCGCCGAACGATGCTCGGCGCCTAGGCCCGGCGGTAGACCGAGCGGCCCGCCAGGAAGACCTCCTGCACCTTGGTGTCGAACAGCGCCCCCGGCGCCACCTGCCACGGGTCCTGCGAGATCACCTGGAAGTCGGCCAGCTTGCCGACGCTGATCGAGCCCTTGTCCCTTTCCTCGTAGTTGGTCAGGGCGCTCTGGGTGGTCCAGGTGCGCAGGGCCTCGTCGACGGTGATCCGCCGGTCGTCGGGCAGCACCCCGCCCTCGCTGACCGGCGCGACCAGCGAGCCGATCCCCTCCCAGGTCGAGAAGTGCTTGAAGCTGCCGGCCGGGTCGGCGACGCACAGCACCTGAACGCCGGTGTCGAACATCGCCCGGAAGTCGGCCCGGCGCTGCGGCAGGCGGCCGTTGCCCTTCTCCGCCCGGGTGATGCCGACGGTGATCCCGAGGTCGCGCAGCCGGCGCAGGTGGGCCGGATCGCTCAGGAAGCCGACGTGGTGGATCTGGTTGCGCATCGCCCGCCCGGTCTGGGCGCGCGCCCCGGCGATGGCGTTCAGCGACCGCTCCAGCCCCGGCACGCTGACGGCGTGCAACAGCACCGGCAGCCCGGCGGCGTTGGCCTTGGCGACATGCTCGGTCAGGCGCGCCTCGGTCCACTTGAAGTCGCTGATCCGGTTGCCCTCAGGATCCTGGCCGGCGCCGTCGACGAACATCTTCACGCCGCCGACGCGGTGCATGGCGTCGCCCTGCCCCTGAGTCAGGCCCTGCTTGATCATGTCGTCGAGGCCGATCGCGGCCGGCACGATGTAGAAGGTGCGGAAGCGCAGCGGCAGGCGGCCCTCGCGCTGCATCTGGCGCTCGACCCGGATGTGTTCGGCGACGCCGGAGACGTTGCAGACCGTGGTCATGCCCGTCCCGAGGAAGGCCTCCTGGGCGTAGCGCTCGTAGGCATCCTTACGGGCCGCGAGCGGAATCGTCGATTCGTCCAGCACGAGGTCGAACATCTCGGTGACCACGCCGGTCGGCAGGCCCTGGGCGTCCCGGCCGACCATGGTGCCGGTGCGCTGCGTGCCGTCTTTCCAGCGCAGCTTGCGTTCGTCCTCGGGCGTCCAGAAGCCGAGCTTCTTCAGCGCCGGGGTGTTGAGCGAGGCCACGTGGACGCTTGAGAACAGGATCATCGGGTGATCCGTAGTGATGGCGTCGAGCTCCTGGCGCGTGGCCAGGCGCTTTTCGGCCACCTGCCGCTCCAGCCCGAAATAGCCGCGGCCGAAGATCCACTCGCCCTTCGGCGTCTTGGCCGCCGCGCTCTGCAGGACCTCGAAGATCTCAGGCAGGCTGCCGAGGCTCTGGGGGACGCGCGTATGGAAGGCGTCGGATTCCACGTACCACTCGAAGTGGGTGTGGCCTTCGATGAAGCCCGGCAGCAGGGTCCGACCTTCCAGGTCGATCGGTTTCAGCCCGCCGGCCCGCTGGCGGGCCCCGGCGTTGGAGCCGACGTAGGCGATCCGGCCGCGCCGCACGAGCACCGCCTCGGCCCGCGGCAGCGCCGGGTCCATGGTGGCGACCTTGCCGTTGACCAGCAGGAGGTCGGCCGGTGCGCCGCTCGGCTGGGCCGCCACCGCCTGCCCGGAGGCGGCGCCGGCGAGGGCGAAGGCGGCGGCGCGGGTCAGCACCTCTCTACGAGCGATCATCGGCATCTCCAGTTTGGGCGGCGGATGGGGTGGGTCGGCGGATCAGGCGCCGATCCCGGTCTCGGCCCGCACCTTCTGGTCGGCGAAGCCGGCCCGGTCGATGGCGGCCCGGTCGCTACGGTCGAGGAGCGAGAACAGCCAGATGCCGATGAAGCCGACCGGCATCGAGAACAGCGCCGCCGAGGTGTACGGGAAGATGGCGGTCTCATTCTGCAGGACGTTCACCCAGATGCCGGGCGACAGCACGGTCAGCACCAGCGCCGTGGTCAGGCCAAGGGCGCCGCCGATCGCCACGCCGCGGCTCGTGCAGCCTTTCCACAGCAGCGACAGCAGCAGGGCCGGGAAGTTGCCCGACGCCGCCAGGGCGAAGGCCAGCGACACCATGAAGGCGACGTTCTGCTTCTCGAAGATGATGCCGAGCAGCACGGCGATGAGGCCCAGCACGACGGTGGTGACGCGGGTCACCTTCAGCTCGTCGGCCGAGTTGGCGTCGCCGTTCTTGAGCAGCATGGCGTAGAGGTCGTGCGACACCGCCGACGCCCCCGAGAGCGCCAGGCCGGCGACGACCGCCAGGATGGTGGCGAAGGCCACCGCCGAGATGAAGCCCATCAGCACGTTGCCGCCCACCGCGTCGGCCAAGTGGATGGCCGCCATGTTGCCACCGCCGAGCAGGCCGCCGGCCTGGTCGAGGTAGGCGCTGTTGGTCGCCACCAGCAGGATGGCGCCGAAGCCGATGATGAAGGTCAGGACATAGAAGTAGCCGATCCAGGCGGTCGCCCAGGCTACGGACTTGCGCGCCTCCTTGGCGTTCGGGACGGTGAAGAAGCGCATCAGGATGTGCGGCAGGCCGGCGGTGCCGAACATCAGCGCCATGCCGAACGAGACAGCCGAGATCGGGTCCTTGATGAAGTTGCCCGGCCCCATGATCGAGGCCCCTTGCGCGGCGGCGTCGGGCGGCGTCGCGCCCTTGCCGGCCGCCAGGGCGGTCTTCACCTGCACGGCGCGGGCGAACAGCGTCTCGACCGAGAACCCGACCTGCGCCAGCACCAGGATCACCATCAAGGTCGCGCCGCCCAGCAGCATGGCCGCCTTGATGATCTGCACCCAGGTCGTCGCCGCCATGCCGCCGAACAGCACGTAGGTCAGCATCAACCCGCCGACCAGCAGCACGGCGAGTTCGTACGGCAGGCCGAACAGCAGCTTGATGAGCTGGCCGGCCCCGACCATCTGGGCGATCAGGTAGAAGGTCACCACCAACAGGGTGCTTGTCGCCGCGAAGGTGCGGATCGGCAGCG
>NZ_JBIIGK010000173.1:0-5424 GCF_044236515.1 Phenylobacterium sp. | reverse complement strand
TTGTGATCGCAGCCAACGACACGCTGCGACCCAAGACTTCGAGGACCCGATGACTGCTGTGATCCGCAACTACGACATTCCAGCCCTGCGGAAGATGGATGTCGACCACCACCTCGCGCCCCAGCAGGACTGGCAGGCGATCCAGCAGATGGGCGGAAGCCGGATCATCACCCGGGCCGAGGGCAGCACGTTGTACGACGGCGACGGCAACACCATCCTCGACGGCATGGCTGGCCTATGGTGCGTCAACATCGGCTACGGCCGCGACGAGATGGCCAAGGTCGCTTACGACCAGATGCTGGAACTGCCGTACTACAACACCTTCTTCAAAACCGCGACGCCGCCGCCGCTGATGCTGGCCAAGAAGCTGGCTGAACTGCTTGGCGGCAAGCTGAAGCACGTCTTCTTCAACAACTCCGGCTCCGAGGCCAACGACACCATCCTGCGTCTCGTGCGCCACTACTGGGATGTCAAAGGCCAGCCGAAGCGCAAGATCATCATCGGCCGCCACAACGGCTATCACGGCTCGACCGTTGCGGGTGTCAGCCTGGGCGGGATGAAGGCCATGCATGAGCAGGGCGACTTCCCGATCCCGGGCATCGAGCATGTCATGCAGCCGTATCTGTTCGGTGATGCGCTGGGCGAGGACCCGGCCGCCTTCGCCGAACGGGCGGCGAGCGCCATCGAAGAGCGGATCCTGGAAGTCGGGGCCGAGAACGTCGCGGCGTTCATCGGCGAGCCGGTGCAAGGCGCCGGCGGCGTGATCATCCCGCCTGCCGACTATTGGACCCGCGTCGAAGCGATCTGCCGCAAGTACGGCATCCTGCTGATCTGCGACGAAGTCATCTGCGGCTTCGGCCGTCTCGGCGAATGGTTCGGCCACCAGCACTTCGGTGTGAAGCCGGACCTGGTGGCGATGGCCAAAGGCCTGTCGTCCGGCTACCTGCCGATCTCGGCGGTCGGCGTGTCGAGCGAGATCGTCGACACCCTGCGCAACGCGGGCGGCGAGTTCATCCACGGCTATACCTACTCCGGTCACCCGGCGGCGGCGGCGGTGGCGCTGAAGAACATCGAGATCATGGAGCGCGAGAAGCTGATCGAGCGTGTCCAGACCGACATCGGCCCGTACTTCGCCCAGGCGCTGGCGAGCCTCAACGACCATCCGCTGGTCGGCGAGGCCCGCACGCTCGGCCTGATCGGCGGCGTCGAGATCGTGTCGAAGAAGGGCACCAACGAGCGCTTCACCGGCAAGGAAGGCCACGCTGGTCCGGTCGTGCGCGACATCTGCATCCGCAATGGCCTGATGGTCCGCGCCATCCGCGACACCATCGTCATGAGCCCGCCGCTGGTCATCACCCGCGAAGAGGTCGATCGTCTGGTGGCGATCATCCGCGCGGCGCTGGATGAGGCTGCGCCGGCTCTGCGGGCCGCGCCGCAGGCGCCGCCCGCACCGCCGGTCGAAGAGAACGAAGTGGCGCTGGGCTGAATTCGGACGGGGAGGGGGCAAACGCGATGGCGGACAGCCCCAGGACCGGGCGCCCTCTTGGCCTCGACACCCCGATTGAACGGCGGGACTTCCTGAACGGCCTGGCCATCGGCGCAGGCCTGCTCGCGACCGGCTGTACGCTACCGGCCGAATCGGCAACGGGGGCGGCGCCTCCGACCCAGGGGCCGGCGGGTTACTACCCGCCGACCCGCATAGGCATGCGGGGCAGCCATCCCGGCTCGTTCGAAGGGGCTCACGCGCTGCGCGATGGTCAGGCGGTTGCGCCGCCTTCAGCGACGGGGGAGAGCTATGACCTCGTCGTCGTCGGCGGCGGCATCAGCGGCCTCTCCGCAGCGTGGTTCTGGCGCCAGGCACGCCCCGACGCCCGCATCCTGATCCTGGACAACCACGACGATTTCGGCGGCCACGCGAAGCGGAACGAGTTCGAGGTCGACGGGCGCACGCTGCTGTCAAACGGCGGCACCATGCTGATCCACAGCCCCCGGCCTTACAGCCCGGTCGCCGACAGGCTTCTGAAATCCCTCGGGATCGATCCGCCCGCCCTGGCCAAGGCCGGTCGGGGCGACAGTCCGTTGGACCGGCTGGGATCGGCGACCTTCTTCGACAAGGCGACCTTCGGCGCCGACAAGCTGGTGATGCAGCCGGCAAGCGATAAGCCGACGGCCGCCGAACTGGCAGCCAGCCTCGCCGACGCGCCGCTCAGCGAAGCCGTCAAGCGCGACATCGTGCGGATCGAGACCAGCCGCCAGGACTACATGCCGGGCGTGTCCGCGGCCGAGAAGGCGGACCGGCTCTCTCGAATGAGCTATCGCGACTATCTGCTGAAGGTCGTGAAGGCCGATCCCGGCGTCATCCCATATTACCAGACCCGCACCCACGGCGAGTGGGGCCTCGGCATCGACGCCGAGCCGGCGCTGGACTGCTGGGGCGCAGGTCACCCCGGATTCCAAGGGCTGGGTCTCGTGCGCGGAAAGATCCCGCGGATGGGCAACACCGCCGGCGGCTACGCTTCCACGGACATGTCGTATTTCTTCCGGTTCCCAGACGGCAACGCGACGATCGCCCGCCAGCTGGTCCGCCAGCTCGTGCCCGGCGTCGCGCCGGGATCGACGGTTCAGGACGTCATCCTGGCGAAATTCGACTACGCGGCGCTGGACCGGCCCGACGCGCCGGTTCGCCTGCGGTTGAACAGCACCGTCGTCAACGCCCGCCATATCGGCGGCGGCGAAGAGGTCGAGATCACCTACATGAATGGCGGCCGCGCCCACAGCGTGCGCGGCGCCGTCTGCATCCTCGCCGGCTACAACATGATGGTCCCGTACATCGTGCCGGACCTGCCGGAGGCGCAGAAGGATGCCCTGCACCAGCTCGTGAAGGTGCCGCTCGTCTACACCAACGTGGCCCTGCGCAACTGGCGGGCCTTCGACAAGCTGGGCGTCTCGTCGGTGTCCGCGCCTGGCTCCTATTTCTCGTCCTTCAGCCTGATCCGTCCCGCCAGCATCGGCGGCTATACCGGGCCGGCGTCGCCGGACGATCCGGCGATCCTGTTCATGCTGCGGACGCCAAACTCGCCCGGCGCGCCGACCGAGCGTGACCAGCATCGGGCCGGCCGCGCCGAGTTGCTCGGCACGCCGTTCGACGTTTTTGAACGCAACATCCGCGATCTGCTCACGCGGGCCCTAGGCCCCGCGGGTTTCGACGCGGAACGGGACATCGCCGCGATCGCGGTGAACCGATGGCCCCACGGCTACGCCTATGAGTACAATCCGCTCTACGATCCCTGGGACGTTCCGGAGAGCGAGCGTCCTCACGTCATCGGCCGGCGACGGTTCGGGCGCATCGCAATCGCCAATTCGGATTCCGGGGCCGCCGCCTACACGGACTCTGCCATCGATCAGGCGCACCGCGCCGTCCACGAACTTCTCGCCGCGGGCGCGCCGGCGGCTCCAGGACGACAACGAACGCCGGCCTGATCCCGCATCGGGGGGACCGACGTCAGCGAACGGGGAAACAAGAGAATGTCTGAGCAGGACTCGGGGGCCGGATTATCGCGAAAAGGGCTGAACGCCGGCGCGGTCGGTCTGCTCGGCGCGACGGTCATCGGCATTTCGTGCGTCGCCCCGGCCTACACCCTGACCGCCGCGCTCGGCCCGACGGTGGCGGCGGTGGGCGTGCAGGTGCCGGCGGTCATCCTCGTCGGTTTCCTGCCGATGTTGCTGGTGGCCTTCGGCTATCGTGAGCTGAACCGGGCGATGCCCGACAGCGGCACGTCGTTCACCTGGGCGACACGCGCGTTCGGCCCTGTCATCGGATGGATGGGCGGCTGGGGTCTGATTGCGGCGACGGTGCTGGTGCTGTCCAATACGGCCGGCATCGCCGTCGATTTCCTCTACCTGCTGCTGTCCCAGATCCTGCGTGATCCCGGCATCGCCCAGCTAACGCTCCACCCGTTCATCAACGTGGCGACCTGCCTGGTCTTCATGGCGCTGGGGACGTGGATTTCCTGCCGCGGCATGGAGGCCACCAAGACCGTGCAGTATGTCCTGGTCGGCTTCCAGATGCTGGTTCTGCTGGCTTTCGGGCTCGTCGGCCTCTGGCGCGTCTACAACGGCGGCGGCTTCGACCCCCTGGAAGTGCGCTGGGAATGGTTCAATCCCTTCGCGGTCTCGTCGTTCAGCGCCTTCGCCGCCGGCCTTTCGCTGTCGATCTTCATCTTCTGGGGGTGGGACGTCACCCTGACCTTGAACGAAGAAACGCGCGGCGCCCGCTCGACGCCGGGCCAGGCCGCGACGGCGACCGTCGTCACCACGGTGCTGATGTACCTGCTGGTCGCCACCGCCTGCATCGCCTTCGCGGGCGTCGGGGCCGAAGGTGTCGGGCTGGGCAATCCGGATATCCAGGGCAACGTTTTCTTCGCCCTGGCCCGGCCGTTCTTCGGGCCGTTCGCCGCGATCATGGCGCTCGCGGTGCTGGTCAGCTCGGCGGCGTCGCTGCAATCAACCATCGTCTCGCCAGCCCGCACCCTGCTGGCGATGGGGCATTACAACGCCCTGCCGGCGGCGTTCGGCCGGGTGAACCCGCGCTACAAGACGCCGGCCTTCGCCACCATCGTGTCGACGTCCTTCTCCTCGGCGTTCTACGCGGTGATGCGGTTCGTCTCGGAGAACGTGCTCAGCGACACGATCACGGCGTTGGGGATCATGATCTGCTTCTACTACTCGATCACCGCCTTCGCCTCGGTCTGGTACTTCCGTCGGCAGTGGTTCAAGTCGGTCTCGAACGCAGTCTTCCAGCTGATCTTCCCGCTGATCGGCGGCCTGATTCTGGCGGCGCTGTTCCTGACCACCACCCTGGACAGCATGGACCCCGAATACGGCAGCGGTTCGCACATCGGCGGCCTGGGCTTGGTGTTCATCATCGGAGTCGGCCTGATCGTCCTTGGCCTTGCCTTGATGACCTGGATGATGTGGCGTCAACCCGGCTTCTTCCGCCAGGAAACGCTCACGAAGGGGGTTTCCGACGGCCGCGAGGACCAGAGCCTCGACGAGCTGCCGTGCTGAAACAACCGCGACCTTGACGGCTCTCGTCAACCTGCTCTTGTGATCACACGCAATATCCGGAGGGACCTCGATGAAGTATCTGATCCTGTCTTCAATGCTGGTGCTGGCCGCCGCCTGTTCCCCGGCCTCCGATGACGGCGCGGCCAAGAAGGCTGAAGCCTCCGCCGCCGCTCCGGCCGCCGACGTGGCCGCCGCCGAGGCCGAGGTGAAGCAGTTCATCGAGACCTACAACGGCTACTACGCCGCCAACGACGTCGATCGCTATTTCGCCTCGTTCGACAAGGACCTGACCCAGTTCTGGTCGTCGGGTCGGGTGACCCTTCAGGAGTACGAGACGGACTGGCGCAAGGGCGTCGC
>NZ_JBIIGK010000047.1:0-19541 GCF_044236515.1 Phenylobacterium sp. | reverse complement strand
AGGTCGCCGGCTCCGACGCCTCGATCCTGATCACCGGCGAAAGCGGGGTCGGTAAGGAAGTCATCGCCCGCTACGTCCACCAGAAGTCGCGCCGCGCTTCCAAGCCGTTCATCAGCGTCAACTGCGCTGCGATCCCCGAGAACCTGCTGGAGAGCGAGCTGTTCGGCCACGAGAAGGGCGCCTTCACCGGCGCCCTCGCCCGCCGCATCGGCAAGTTCGAGGAAGCCAACGGCGGCACCCTGCTGCTCGACGAAATCAGCGAAATGGACGCCCGCCTGCAGGCCAAGCTGCTGCGCGCGATCCAGGAGCGGGAGATCGACCGCGTCGGCGGCGCGCGCCCCGTGAAGGTCGACATCCGCATTCTGGCCACCTCGAACCGCGACCTCCCCCAGGCGGTGAAGGACGGCGTGTTCCGCGAGGACCTGCTCTATCGCCTGAACGTGGTGAACCTGCGCCTCCCGCCCCTGCGCGAGCGGACCGGCGACATCCTCAGCCTGGCCGAGCACTTCATCAAGAAGTACGCCGCTGCGAACGGCGTGCCGAACCGGCCGCTGTCGGCCGAAGCCCGCCGCCGCCTGGCCCTGCACCGCTGGCCCGGCAACGTCCGCGAGCTGGAGAACGCCATGCACCGGGCGGTCCTGCTCTCGACCGGCCCGGAGATCGAGGAAGGGGCCATCCGCCTGCCCGACGGCCAGCCGCTGGCCGCCAGCGATCCGGGAATCCGCACCGCACAGGCGGCCTCGGTCGCCGCCGAGACCGCGAACCGCGCCTTCGTTGGTCAGACCGTGTCGGCGATGGAGCAGCAGTTGATCATCGACACCCTCGAACACTGCCTCGGCAACCGCACCCACGCGGCCAACATCCTCGGCATCTCGATCCGCACCCTGCGCAACAAGCTGAAGGAATACACGGAGGCCGGCGTCTCCGTGCCCGCTCCCCAGATGGGCGCGAGCGCGGCCTAAGACCCCATGGCGGACATCGGCATGACACGCGGGGGCCAGACCCCCAGCGCCCGGGAGGTCTGGGGCTGGGTGGCGCGTGGCGAGGTGGCGCTGGCGCTCGGCATCGTCGCCGTGGTCGTCATCCTGATCCTGCCGATCCCGTCGTTCATGCTGGACCTGTTCCTGGCGATCTCGATCACCAGCTCGGTCCTGATCCTGATGACCGCCCTGATGATCAAGCGGCCGCTGGAGTTCACCGCCTTCCCGACCGTGCTGCTGGTCACGACGCTCTTCCGCCTCGGCCTCAACATCGCCTCGACGCGCCTGATTCTCGGTCACGGCCACGAGGGCGTCCACGGCGCCGGCAAGATCATCGAGGCGTTCGGCAAGCTGATGATGGGCGGCAGCTTCATCATCGGCGTGATCGTCTTCGCCATTCTGGTGCTGGTGAACTTCGTCGTCATCACCAAGGGTTCGGGCCGGATCGCCGAAGTCGCCGCCCGCTTCACCCTGGACTCCATGCCCGGCAAGCAGATGGCCATCGACGCCGACCTGTCGGCCGGCCTGATCGACGAGGCCACCGCCAAGGTCCGCCGCAAGGAAGTTGAGCAGGAAAGCACCTTCTTCGGGGCCATGGACGGCGCCTCGAAGTTCGTGCGCGGCGACGCCGTCGCCGGCCTCGTGATCGTCGCCATCAACATCATCGGTGGCATTCTGATCGGCGTGATCCAGCACAAGGTGCCGATCGGTCAGGCGTTCTCGACCTATACGATCATGACCATCGGCGACGGCCTGGTCTCCCAGATCCCGGCCCTGATCATCTCGATCGCCGCCGGCTTCCTGGTCTCCAAGTCCGGCGTCGAAGGCTCGGCCGACAAGGCTCTGGTCACGCAGCTGGCCATGAACCCGATCAGCCTCGGCATGGTCGCCGCCTCCTCCGGCGTCATCGCGGTGATCCCCGGCATGCCGATCCTGCCGTTCGCCGGCATCGCCATCGCCACCGGCGTACTGGCCTGGCGCCGGTCCCAGAAGGGCGCCGAGCCGGCCCCGATCGAGATCGCGCCGGACGCCGTCGAGGATCAGGAAGAGCCGATCGGCCAGACCCTAGCTATCGACGAGATCAAGATCGAACTCGGCTACGGCCTGCTGGGGCTGATCAATGACCTCGAGGGTCGCCGGCTGACGGACCAGATCAAGGCCCTGCGCCGCACCCTGGCGGCCGAGTTCGGCTTCATCATGCCCAGCGTGCGCATTCTCGACAACATGCGCCTGCCCTCCCAGGGCTACTGCATACGCATCAAGGAGATGGAGGCCGGCCAGGGCGAGGTGCGTCTCGGCCACCTGATGGCCATGGACCCGCGCGGCGGTCAGGTCGAGCTGCCCGGCGAACACATGCGCGAGCCGGCCTTCGGCCTGCCGGCCACCTGGGTCGACGAGAGCCTGCGCGAAGAGGCGACGTTCCGCGGCTACACCATCGTCGATCCGGCCACCGTGCTGACCACGCACCTGACCGAGATCCTCAAGGAGAACATGCCGGACCTGCTGTCCTATGGAGAGGTCCAGAAACTGATCAAGGAACTGCCGGCCGAGCAGAAGAAGCTGGCCGAGGACCTGATCCCGGCGGTCGTCACCGCCACCACCGTCCAGCGCGTGCTCCAGGCCCTGCTGCGCGAGCGCATCTCGATCCGCGACCTGCCGGTGATCCTGGAAGGCATCGGCGAGGCCGCCCCGCACACCGCCTCGGTCACCAACCTGGTCGAACAGGTCCGCAGTCGCCTGTCGCGGCAGATCTGCTTCGCCTACCGTGGCGACGACGGGGCTCTGCCGATCATCACCCTGTCGCCGGAGTGGGAGCACGCCTTCGCCGATGCGCTGGTCGGCAACGGCGAGGAAAAGCAGCTGGCCCTCGCACCGTCCCGCCTGCAGGACTTCATCCGCTCCATCCGCGAGACCTTCGAGCGCGCCGCCCTGGCCGGCGAAAGCCCGGTCCTGCTGACCAGCCCAGGCGTCCGCCCCTACGTCCGCTCGATCATCGAACGCTTCCGCGGCCAGACCCCGGTGATGAGCCAGAACGAAATCCACCCCCGCGCCCGCCTCAAGACGGTCGGCGCCATCTAGTCGCGGAAAGGCCTGCGACTGTTCCGTTGCGACCGGGCGCTTCGGCTGGTAGCGGTTGCCCGACGGGGCGAGTTTAAGACCCGACGAGCTTTGGGAATCGGATGCAGCGACCTCTCAAAAGACCCCACGGCCCCGGCGGGGCGGTCCTCTGGGACCTGCTGACGTTCGACAAGCTGATGACCAACTCGGTCATCCACCTGATCTATTGGGCCGGCCTCGGCGTGATCGCGCTGGGCACCTTCGGCAGCGTCGGCGCCGCGGTCGGCGTCGCCCTGCGCGAGAGCAGCATCTTCGGCAAGCTGCTGGCCATCCCGGTGCTGATCGGCGGCCTGCTGGTGGTCGGCGCCCTGGCGCTGCTGTGGCGCTCGTTCTGCGAGTTCTACGTCGCCATCTTCCGCATCAGCGAAGACCTCTCCGTCCTGCGCCAGGACGTCGAAGCCGAACGCGCCCGCCAACGGCCGGGCGCCTAGATCCGTCCTTCTCCCGTTGCGGGAGAAGGAATGCCGTCTACCGCGCAGCCCGCCTCAGGCCCAGCTCGTCCATCGCCGCGGACTCGATCTGCGCGGCCTTCCTGCCGGCCTTCGCGCGCATCTGTTCGGCGAGCTGTTCGTACTTCTTCTGCTCTTCGAAGGCCTGAGCCAGGGCGTCGCGCGCGCCGGCCTCCTCGGCCATGATGATCTCGATCTCAGAGCGCACCACGTCCATCCTCGCCTTCAGCGCGTCGAGGAAGCGCAGCAGGTCCCAGCCCCCCGTCGGTCCGGCCTGGACCTTCTCGGTCTCGCCCTGGGCGAACAGCATGGCCAGCCGCATCTCGGCCTGCTGCCGACGGTCGCCGATCTCGGCCAGCCGCTTCTGCAGCACCTCCACCTCGTAGGTGGAGAGCTTGATCAGGGATTTTTCCCAACTCATTGGACGTCACTCAGCACTTGCGACAGGGCGGCGAACGAGGCCTCGAGGCCGGTGGCGTCGTCCGGCGCCTGCGACAGGAAGGCTTCCAGCGCCGGATTGAGCTGGATCGCCCGGTCGACTTCCGGATCGGCGCCGGCGCGGTAGGCGCCGATCCGGATCAGCTCCTCCATGTTCGAATAGGCGGCGAGCGAGCGCCGGGCGGCGGTGACGATCTCGCGCTCGTGCGGGTGGTGACAGCCCGGCATGGTGCGGCTGATCGACTTCAGCACATTGATCGCCGGGAACCGGCCGCGCTCGGCGATGGCCCGCTCCATGACGATATGGCCGTCGAGGATGCCTCGGACGGCGTCGGCGATCGGCTCGTTGTGGTCGTCGCCGTCGACCAGCACGGTGAAGAGCCCGGTGATCGGCCCGGCCTCGGTCCCGTCCGGGCGGATCGGCCCCGGCCCGGCCCGCTCCAGCAGCTTCGGCAGTTCGGTGAAGACGGTCGGGGTATAGCCCTTGGTGGTCGGCGGCTCGCCCGCGGCAAGGCCGATTTCGCGCTGCGCCATCGCGAAGCGGGTCACGCTGTCCATCAGGCAGAGGACTTCCATCCCCTGATCGCGGAAGTACTCGGCGACGGCCAAGGTCATGTAAGCCGCCTGGCGGCGCTTCAGCGCCGGCTCGTCGGAGGTCGCGACCACCACGACGGCGCGGCGCAGGCCCTCTTCGCCGAGCGTCTCCTCGATGAATTCGCGAACCTCGCGGCCGCGTTCGCCGATCAGCCCCACGACGACCGCGTCGCAGTCGGCGTTCTTGGCCAGCATCGACAGCAGCACCGACTTTCCGACGCCGGAGCCGGCGAACACGCCCAGGCGCTGGCCGCGGCAGCAGGTGGTGAAGACGTTCATCGAGCGGACGCCGAGGTCCAGCCGCTCGCCGACCCGCGCCCGGGCGTGTGCGGCCGGCGGCGGCGCCCGCAGCGGATAGGGCGCCGGCCCCTGCGGCAACGGCCCGAGCCCGTCGATCGGCTCGCCGAACGCGTCGACGATGCGGCCGAGCCAACTCTTCGTCGGCCGCACTGCCGAGCCCTGCGGCTCGATGCGGATCTCGGCGCCCGGCGCGACGCCCTCCACCGGCCCGAACGGCATCAGCAGGGCGCGGGTCTCGCGGAAGCCGACCACCTCGGCGGCCAGGGGCGCTTCGCCCAGCCGGGCGATCTCAGCGCGCGCCCCGACGGCCAGCCGCGACAGCCCGCCCCGCGCTTCGATCAGCAGGCCGTTCACCGCCGCGACGCGGCCCGAGACGATCAGGGGATCCAGCCGCTCGACCGCGGCCACCAGGCTCTGCACGAAACGCCCTCGACTTGAGACCGCAGAATCCGTGCTTCGCCCTTAAGAGGTGATGAAGAAATCCGCCCGCCCCCTATGGGGGCGCAGCGCCGATTTCCCGCCCAGCGCTTCGGCGCCCGCGTCCAATCACAAAAGATTCAACAGCCACGCTTGGGCCGGCGGAGCGGCCGCGCTTGTCGGCGAATCTCAAATCGGATTAACGATTCGGTCAGACGGGACATCTTCCATTAACCAGTCTTAAATTAACTCGCTGGCAGGTTTATCAGCGAGCTTCGGGGGCGGATTCTGCGGAATCTGCGGCGCTAAGCGGGGACGCAGTAGGAGAGCAGAATGCGCGTACTGTTGATCGAGGATGACAGCGCCACCGCCCAGAGCATCGAATTGATGCTCAAGTCGGAAGGCTTCAACGTCTATACGACGGACCTGGGCGAGGAAGGCGTGGATCTGGGCAAGATCTACGACTACGACCTGATCCTTCTGGACCTCAACCTTCCCGACATGAGCGGCATGGACGTGCTGCGTAACCTGCGGGTCGGCAAGATCAACACGCCGGTCATGATCCTTTCCGGTACGGCCGAGATCGACACGAAGGTGAAGACCTTCTCCGGCGGCGCCGACGACTACATGACCAAGCCGTTCCACAAGGACGAGCTGGTCGCGCGCATCCACGCCGTCGTCCGCCGCTCCAAGGGCCACGCCCAGTCGGTGATCAAGACCGGCGACATCACGGTCAACCTGGACGCCAAGACGGTCGAAGTGAACGGCCTGCGCGTCCACCTGACCGGCAAGGAATACCAGATGCTGGAGCTGCTCTCCCTGCGTAAGGGCACGACCCTGACCAAGGAGATGTTCCTGAACCACCTCTACGGCGGCATGGACGAGCCGGAGCTGAAGATCATCGACGTCTTCATCTGCAAGCTGCGCAAGAAGCTGGCGTCGGCCGCCGACGGCAAGCACCACATCGAGACGGTCTGGGGCCGCGGCTACGTGCTGCGCGACCCGCAAGAAGCTCAGGTCGCCGCGTAACTCGCGACCTCGAGGAGAGAGCGGAAAGCGCCCGCCGGTCCGCCGGCGGGCGTTTTCTTTTTTCGTCGGCCCCGCTCGTCACGGGCGGGCGAGTCCGGGCCGTTCAGGCGCCGACGGGACGGCCCGTGCGAGGCGCCGCCGCCGCCATTCCCGTTTACCAACCGCCAAGCTAGCCTGCCCGCCGGGAGGCTCACATGACCCGGACGCTTGCGCTGCTCGCCGCCCTGATCGTCGCGACGCTGATCGCAATGGCGGACGCGCGGCCGCCACGCCCGGCGCCTGTCCACGCGCCGGCGCAGGACTTCTCCGCCGACCGCGCCATGGCCGACGTCGCCGTCATCGCCAGGGCGCCCCATCCGACGGGCGCCCCCGCCAACGCCGAGGTCCGCGATCATCTGCTCCGCCGCATGGCCGCCCTCGGCCTTTCGCCGCGCGTCGTCCGAGACGAGGGCCTCTATCGGCGCGCGGCCGCGGGCCAGGTGTTCATCTCCGGCGGAACTGTCGAAAACCTGATCGGCGTGCTGCCCGGCCGCGACCGCAGCCTGCCGGCGCTCGCCCTGATGACCCACTACGACAGCGCGCCCGGCTCGCCCGGGGCGGGCGACGATGCGGCCGGGGTCGCCGCCACCCTGGAGATCGTGCGCGCCCTCAAGGCCGGCGGCCTCGCCCGGCGCGACGTCATCGTCCTGATCACCGACGGCGAGGAGGCCGGACTTCTCGGCGCCGAGGCCTTCTTCGCCCGGAATCCCCTCGCCAGGCGGATCGGGCTGATCGTGAACATGGAGGCGCGCGGCCAGGGCGGTCGGGTGCAGATGTTCCAGACCAGTCCCGCCGCCGGCGGCCTCGTTCGGCTGCTGCAGGCCAAGGCCGAGCGGCCGATGGCCTCGTCGCTGTCGACCTACGTCTACGGGCTGATGCCTAATGACACCGACCTGACGGTCTCAAACGCGGCTGGCGTTCCGGGCTTCAACTTCGCCTTCATCGGCCGAGCCTTCGACTACCACGCCCCCACCGCCACCCCGGCCAACCTCGACCGCGGCAGCCTGCAGGACATGGGCGCCCAGGTGCTCGCCTTGTCGCGCGGCGCCGCGCAGGTCCAAGCGCTGCCGGCGCAAGCCCCGGACCTCACCTACAGCCAACTGTTCGGCGACCTGCTGATCGCCTATCCCGCCTGGGCTGGCTGGCTGATCCTCGGAGCGGCGGCCGCCCTGCTCGCATTCGGGATCGCCCGGGCCCGGCGCGCCGAGACCCTGCCGCTTTCCGACATCGCCCGCGGGGCCGGCGCCCTGCTCTTCACCGCTCTCGGCGCCGCCGCCCTGCTGCGCCTTGCCCGACGCGCGGTGGGCGCCGGTTACGGCGTGGACCCGACCCGAGCCCTGATGGCCCACGCCGCCTTATGGGAGGCCACGCTCGTCGTCCTTGGTCTCGGCTTTCTGCTGTGGTCGGCGGGCGAGCTGGCGCGGGGACGGCGACGGATCGCCCTGGCGCCGCTTGCAGCCGGCGCCGCCTGTTCGGCGCTCGGCGGTCTTGATCCTGTCGGCCTGGGCCTGGGCGTCGCGGCTCTGCTGATCGGCGTTGCAAGTTTCGGCCGCCCCGTCGGCCGCCCTGGCGCCTGGGCCGGGGCGCTTTTGCTGGCGCTGGCGCTGGCCGCCGGTCTTCAGGCATACGCCCCGACCACCGCCTACCTCGTCGCTTGGCCGACCCTGGCGGCGGCGCTGACCGCCGCGGCGACCGCCCTCGCCACCCGCAAGAGCCTCGGCGGAACAGCCCTCCTCGCCTTGGCCGCGGCGCTCACCCTCGGCTGGCTCGGCGGCCTCGCCCACCTGCTGTTCCTCGGCCTCGACATGCCCGAAACCCTGGCGGTCTGCACGCTGCTTGCGGCGCTGGTTCTGTGGCCGCTCGCCCATCCGCCGGAGGGCGCGCCAGCCGAGCGCCGCCTCGGTCCCGCCGTCCTCCTGGCCGGCGTCGGTCTTGCACTCTTCGTCCGCTTCGACGCGCCCTGGAGCGCCCGTCACCCGCAGGCCAACCGGATCGTCCATCATTTCGATCAGACCGCCGGCCGCGCCTGGCGCGTCAGCCTGCTGGAGGCCACCCCCTGGGTACGCCAGGCGCTGGCCGCCGAAGGCGGCGCGGTGGCAGAGCGTCGCCACTGGCTGACGGCCGCCCCGCACCGCGCCGCCCCCGCCTCTGCGATCCAGCCCGGCGCCCAGGCGACGCTCGAACGCAGCCCCGACGGGACTCTGCGCCTGACCGTCCGCGTCCCGGCGGGCACTCAGGAGATCGGCCTGCGCCTGCGCCCGGAGGCGCCGCTGGAGCTCGTCCAGGCCGGCGCCCGCCCCCTGCGCCAGCCGCTGCCGCCCGGCGTCTGGAGCCGGCTTGTCTGGCGCGGCGGCGACCAGCTCGCCCTCGTCCTGCGCCCCGCCGGCTCGGGGCGCCTTGGGGTCCGCTGGACAGCGACCCTCGACCGCTGGCCGGCCGAGGCGGCGCCGCTCCCACGCCGCCCGGCCCACGAGGCGCCGTTCGGCTTTTCCGACATCGGCGTCGTGACCGGAGAGCGACGCTTCGCTTGGTGATCAGCCGGGTTTTGGCTAAACCCGGCCGCGATGAGCGATGTCGTGATCTACCACAACCCCGCCTGCGGGACTTCGCGCAACACCCTCGCCCTGCTCCGGGAGAAGGGCGTCGAGCCGCAGGTGGTCGAGTACCTCAAGCAGGGCTGGACCCGCGAGCAGCTCCAGGCCCTGGTCAAGGCCGCCGGCGTCCCGGCCCGCGAACTGCTGCGGATCAAGGGCACCCGGGCCGACGAGCTTGGCCTGACCGATCCGGCCGCCTCTGACGAAGCGGTGATCGCCGCCATGATCCTCGATCCGGCCCTGGTGAATCGACCTATCGTCGTGACCCCCAAGGGCGCGGCGCTTTGCCGGCCGGCGGAACTGGCGCTCGGCCTGCTCTAGACCGTGACAAAACGACCGGAGACGGAGCGATCCGCATCGGTCATCTTCAGCCCCGCCCTTACGGGCGCCTAGGGGGCGGTTGAAAATCGGCTTGGCCGTGGCGATACCTTAACTGTGTATCGTCTAGTACGGGGGCGTGATGCACGAGTTCGACCCACGACGTTCGACGTTCCGCGTCGCGCCGAAGGCCCTGGCCGGGACGGCCGCGCTGTTCGGCCTGTTCGTGGCCTGGAAGGCGCTGGACGGCCAGCGGGCGCCCGGCGCCCCGCCGCCGCTCAGCCCGACCGCCGTGGCCGCTCTGCAGCACACCGCCTTCACCCAGGCCGAGGCCCAGCCCGGCTTCGCCCGTCCTGAGACCGTCCAGGTCAAGGTGCTGCGCGGCGAGACCCTCGAAGGCGCGGTCCAGCGCGCCGGCGTCGCCCCGGCCGAAGCCCGCCAGGCGGTCGAGGCCCTCGGCCAGGTGATGAACACCACCAAGATTCGCGCCGGCCTCGCCTTCGAGGCCGCCGTCGCCAAGCCGCGCGAAGACCGCGGCCCGGCCCGCCTGATCGGCCTGTCCATGCGCACCGGCCCGGCCAGCACCCTCACCCTTTCGCGCAGCTTCGACGGCGCCATGCGCCTGCGCGAGCTCGACGAGCAGATCCGCGCCGAGACGACCGTCGCCGACGGCGAGATCCACGGCTCCCTCTACGAAAGCGCCGCCAAGCTCGGCGCGACCCCGGCGATCACCGCCCAGGTGGTCAAGCTGTTCGCCCACAAGCTCGACTTCCAGCGCGACATCAAGGCCGGCGACGACTTCAAGCTGGTCTTCGGCCGCCAGGTCACGGAAAGCGGCCGGACCATCGACACGGGCGCTCTTGAATACGCCGAACTGCACGGCGTGAAGTTCTACCGCTTCGAGCGCGACGGCGGCGAGGTCGACTACTTCGACGGCTTCGGCAAGAACGTCCGCGGCTTCCTGCTGCGCACCCCCGTCGACGGGGCCCGCATCACCTCCAAGTTCGGCCTGCGCCGCCACCCGGTGCTCGGCTACACCCGCGCCCACCAGGGCATCGACTTCGGAGCCGGCTCCGGCACGCCGATCGTCGCCGCCGGCGACGGCACGGTGGTCGAGGCGCGGCGCTGGGCCGGCTACGGCAACTGGGTCCGCGTCCGCCACTCAAGCGGCTGGGAGACCGGCTACGCCCACATGTCGCGCTACGGCAAGGGCATCCGCGCCGGCATGAAGGTGCGCCAGGGCCAGGTGATCGGCTACGTCGGCTCGACGGGCCTCGCGACGGGTCCCCACCTGCACTACGAGGTCTGGAAGGGAGGCCGCCGCGTAAATCCGGTCGGCGCCAAGGTGCCGCAGGGCACCATCCTCGCCGGCCGCGAACTCGGCCGCTTCAACGCCAACAAGGCGCGCATCGACCGCCTGCTGGCCGGCGGCGAGGCGGCGCCTCAGGCTCTGGCCCAGGCCAACGTCGCCGGGCCCCTCGCCCGCTAAACCCCCTCGACAGAGGCGCCGGGGCCCCGCAAGAGAAGGGCTGAGATGCCCTCCCCGACGCCTCAGGACGACGCCCCGGGCCCACGCGGCCCGCTCTGGGAGGTGGCCCTCGCCTTCTTCCACCTCGGCCTGACCGCGTTCGGCGGGCCGGCCGGCCATTTGCGCGCCTTCCAGAAAGAGTTCGTCGCGCGGCGCGGCTGGCTGGGCGAGGGCGCTTTCGCGGGCCTCGTTGGGCTTTGCCACGCCCTGCCGGGATCCGCCTCCAGCCTGCTCGGCGCCGCCATCGGCCTGCGCCGGGCTGGCCCCCTTGGCGCCCTGGTCGCCACCGTCGCCTTCGCCCTCCCCGCCGTCCTGGCGATGATCGCGTTCGCCTATCTGGCCCCGAGGTTCACCGCCGCGTTCGGCGATGGCTGGCTGCACGGCCTGCGGGTCGCGGCCCTCGCCGTCGCGGCGCACGCCCTGTTCGGGATGGCCCGGCGCCTGGCCGCCGGCCCGATCGCCGCCGGGATCGCCATCGGGTCGGGCGTCGGCCTCGTCTTCGCCACCGGGCCGGTGGCGCAGGTCTGCGTCCTCCTGGCGGGGGCCGCGTTCGGCGCCGCCCTGCTCGCGCCGGAACCCGCGGCCGGCGAGGTCTTCGGCGGCCGGCGGATCACCCCCGCGGCGGTGGCGCTCTTCGCCTTCCTGTTGGCCGCCCTGCCCTTCCTTGCCCAGATCCTGTCGAGCCCCGTTCTCGGCCTCGCCAGCGTCGCCTACCGCGCCGGCGCCCTGACCTTCGGCGACGGGGCCGTCGCCCTGGCGCTCCTCGAGGGTGAGGCGACCAGCCGCGCTTGGCTGGCGCCGGAGGCCCTGCTCGCCGCCTATGGCGCGGTCCAGGCCCTGCCTGGGCCGCCTGCCGGCCTCGCGGCCTTCCTGGGGGCCGCGCCCGGCCTGCCCGACTGGCGAGGCGGCCTCGCGGCGGCGGCGGCCTTCCTGGCCCCCGGCCTGCTGCTCGTCCTCGGCGTCGGGCCCTATTGGGACCACCTCAGCCGCAACCGCCGGGTCATGGCCGCCGCCGCAGGAGCCGCCGCCGCGGCCATCGGCCTGCTGGCCGCCGCGCTGTGGGATCCGTTGGCGGCCGCAGCGGTCCGCCAACCGCGCGACTGGGCCCTGGTCGCCGCTGCGTTCGTGTTCCTGAGCGTCGCGCGCCTGCCCGCCTGGCTGGTCGTGCCCGGTTTCGCCCTGGCGGCTGGAATCTTCGCTTAGGCCGGCTGGCCGTCGGCCGGCCCGAGGCCGCCGAACATGCCGCCCGGGATCCGCAGCTGCGGCAGGCGCGGCAGGCGGAAGGTCCAGGTTTTCTTGCGCGGGATGCACGCCTCCAGCGCCGCGATCAACTCGTCCGGCGGCCCGTCGTTCAGGAAGTGGTTGGCCCCGGCGGTGCGCACGAAGTTGATCGGTCGCCGCGTCCGGACTTCCCGCGACAGCCGCTCGGCCACCTCGATCGGCGCGAAGTCGTCCTTGTCGCCGTGAATCATGTGGATCTGGATCTTCAGCCGCTCCAGCGCCCGCCGGGCGTGGGGCAGCTGACCCCGCTGGCCCGAGGCCTCCATCACCGCATGGCGCAGGTCGCGCGGAATGACCTTCAGGGTCTTCATGCCCATGTCGATCAGCCAGCGCGACGTCGGGCCCGTCTCGCCGAAGAAGCCGGACAGCAGAACCAGCCCCTCAACCTTCGGCCCCGCGGCATCGGCCATCAGGGCGGCGATCGCCGCGCCGTAGCTCTGGCCGACCAGCAACACCTTCTGGCCCGGCGCGGCCTCCAGCAGCGGCGCCAGGGCCTCGGCCTGAACCCGGATGTCGGTCACGGCATGGGCGGGCTCCGAGGCGGCATAGCCCGGGCGATCGACGACGACCATTTCGCGGTCCTGCGGCAGCTCGGCCAGCGTCTCGGCCCAGTACTCGGCCCAGGACGGCGCGCCGGTGATCACCACGATCTTCCAGGGCGCCGGCGCGGCGCGCGGCGTCTCCAGGGCCGAGATCCGCCAGCCATGCCCGCCTCCGGCGACAAAGCTGGTCCGGCGAACCACGGTGTCGGGGTAGTCGGCCGAGGTTGGCGCATGTTCGGTTCGGCCGGTGGCGGCGCACTCGACGCATGCCCACCCGATGGCCAACACACCCTTCGGCCGTTTACGCGACACCTTCGCCTTCTCCTCGCAAACCTTGCTTGAGGAACGCAGCTTAGGGGCGGTTGGTTCGGCGCATGCTGTCGCTTGATGCAGGGTGTGGCCCGCAGGCCGCTGTCAGGCCGCCATCCGGGCCTTGAAGACCCCGTCGGGCAGCTCGCCCGCGCGGCTCGGATGGATGAAGAAATAGTCCTTCCAGGGCACGTCGGGGCAGACGTCCTGCCGTTCCTCCAGCCGGTCGCCGTCCAGCGCAAACATCCGGTATCCCCGGCTGCGGAACAGCTCGACCACCGCCTCGGCCGTGCCGCCGAACCGCTCGGCCAGCATCGTCGGATGGATCTCGATCAGGATGTGCGGCCGGTTGCGGTCGAGCAGGCCGCGGGCGCCTTCCAGGGCCTTCAGTTCCGCGCCCTCGATGTCCATGCGGATGAAATCGACCCGGCCGATCCCGCGTTCGGCGCAATAGTCGTCCAGAGCGATGACGGGCGTCGGTTGAAGCTGCGCGCCGCAGTCCTCCAGGTCGGGCCGGGCCGCCCCCTTCGGCGCGCACTCGGCGACATAGGCATAGGCCCGGCCCATCCGGCCGGACATCTTGCGCGGCGTGACCAGCAGCAGTTCCCCGGCCTTCTCGGCGACCGCGGCGTGGACGGGCGTCACCTGGCCGGCGATCCGGTGCCAGGCCAGGCACAGCTTCAGCACCTTGAAGGTGAAGGCCGACGGCTCGAAGGCGTGGATCCGGGCCTGCGGGGCCACCTGGGTCATCACATAGGTGTGGCGACCGTCGCTGGCCCCGACGTGCAGGCAGACCGGCGCCCCGGACAACAGGTCGGCCAGATAGGGCGTCTCAGGCTCGTGCTTGGCCCATCGCAGATTCCGCCGCCACGCCCGAAAGGCGTGAACCAACACCCGCAGCGAAGCCATCCGTTGTGTCCCCTCCGCCCCCACGTCCTTTCTAGGCCGCTCCGCGCGTCACCGTCATCATGTAGTTGACGTCGCAGTCGGACGAGGCCGACCAGCGGCCGGTCAGCGGGTCGAACGTTACCCCGAACGGTCCGTCGACGACGACGTCCTCGCCGGCCAGGAAGCCGCGGATCTCGTCGGGTTTCAGGAACTTGCGCCAATCGTGGGTGCCGGCCGGCACCCAGCGCAGCACGTACTCGGCGCCGATCTTGGCCAGGGCCAGGGCCTTCAGCGTGCGATTGAGCGTGGCGACGATCATCAAGCCGCCCGGCGCCAGCATCTTCGCGCAGGTGCGGGCGAACTCGGCGGGATCGGCGACGTGCTCGATCACCTCCATGTTGAGGATCACGTCGAACGGCGTCTCGCCTGCCGCCAGCAGCGCCTCGGCCGTCGTCGCCCGGTAGTCGATGGCCAGTCCCTGCTCGGCGGCGTGCGCGCTGGCCGTGCCGATGTTGCGTTCAGACGCGTCGACGCCGACGACGTCGAACCCCAGCCGCGCCATCGGCTCCGAGAGCAGGCCGCCGCCGCAGCCGATATCGAGCAGCCGCAAGCCCTCGAACGGCCGCCGCGCCGACGGGTCGCGGCCGAACCGGGCCAGCGCCTGCTCGCGGATGAAGCTCAGCCGCGACGGATTGAACTTGTGCAGGGGCGCGAACTTGCCCTTCGGATCCCACCATTCGGCGGCGATGCGGGAGAACCGCTCGACCTCGGCGGGATCGATGCTGGATCGGGGTGCGGCTGCGGTCATGCGATGCTCCTTACACCTCCGGCGTTGCGGAGCGCGAGCGGCGCCGCTAGAAGGGCGCGCTTATTTCAAAGGGGGTCGGCGCGGGTGTCCCGGCTGGTGATGAAATTCGGCGGCACTTCGGTGGCCGACCTGGAGCGCATCCGCCGCGTCGCGCGGCTGGTCAATGCCGAGCGTGAGGCCGGTCACAAGGTGGCGGTCGTCGTCTCGGCCATGGCCGGCAAGACCAACGAGCTGGTCGCCTGGACCGATGGCGCGGGCCCGGCCGCCGCCGGCCTGCCGGCCTCCGACGACGAATACGACGTGGTCGTCGCCTCGGGCGAACAGGTCACGGCCGGCCTGCTGGCCATGACCCTGCGCAACATGGGCGTTCCCGCGCGCTCCTGGGCCGGCTGGCAGATCCCGATCATCGCCGACGACGCCCACGGCCGGGCCCGCATCGACGACATCCCGCCGGAAAAGCTCGCCGCCTCGCTGGACGGCGGCGAAGTCGCCGTGATCGCCGGCTTCCAGGGCGTCACCCGCGACGGCCGCATCGCCACCCTCGGCCGCGGCGGCTCGGACACCAGCGCCGTGGCCGTGGCGGCGGCGCTGAACGCGGTCCGCTGCGACATCTACACCGACGTCGACGGCGTCTACACCACCGACCCGCGCATCGAGTCCAAGGCCCGCCGCCTGTCCAAGATCTCCTACGAGGAGATGCTGGAGATGGCCTCGCTAGGCGCCAAGGTGCTGCAGACCCGCTCCGTCGAGTTGGCCATGGCCCAGCGCGTGCCCGTGCGGGTGCTTTCGAGTTTTGTCGAGCCGGGCGAGGCCCCCGGACAAGGGACCATCGTCTGCGACGAGGAAGAGATCATGGAAAAACGTATCGTGAGCGGCGTCGCCTACAGCCGTGACGAGGCCAAGATCAGCCTCTTCGGCCTGCCCGACCATCCGGGCGTGTCGTCGGAGATCTTCGGCGCCCTGGCCGACGCCAACGTCAACGTCGACATGATCGTCCAGAGCCATGCCCGCACCGCGGACACGGCCAACATGGAATTCACGGTCGGCAAGCGCGACGCCGCCCGCGCGGTGGAGATCGTCCGCGCCGCCCAGCCGAAGATCGGCTTCGACGACGTCGCCGTGAACGAGGACGTCGCCAAGGTCTCGGTGATCGGCGTCGGCATGCGCAGCCACACCGGCGTCGCCAAGTCGATGTTCCAGGCCCTGGCCGAGAAGGGCGTCAACATCCAGGTCATCTCGACCTCGGAGATCAAGATCAGCGTGCTGATCGACGCCGCCTACACCGAGCTGGCCGTCCGCGCCCTGCACGCCGCCTACGGCCTCGACCAGCTCTAGGGCGCTCCGCCCCCGCGGCGACGCAGGATCTCGCGAGTATAGGTCTCGACGACCAGGCTGATCGGCGCGCCGTCGGCCGCCGACAGCACCGCCGACTGCCGCAGGATCTCATAGGGCGACGTCACCGGGCCGCGCCCCCGGCCGGGCGCGAACAGCCGGCGCGACGACCGCGTCCCGCGGGTGAAGCGCAGCGGCGCCACGACCACTCCGAACGGCGTCTCGGTCTCGTCCAGCAGGCGGTTCATCTCCGGCGTCAGCCGTCCTGGGCGATACCAGTTGTCGGCGTCCGACAGCACTTGGCCGCCGCAGCTCAGCTGCACCCGCCGATAGCGGATCGGCTCTCCCGCCGCGGCCTTCAGCTTTCTCCGCACCCGCGCGTCGGCCGGCTTTTCGGCGCCCGGCGCCCTCCGGGCGACGATGCGGACGCCGGTCCCGGGGCCATGGGCATCGCACCAACGCTGCAGCACCGCCGTGGCGCTGTGGTGGCCCTGCAGGTCCCGGTCCAGCTGCTCGATCTGCGCCTGAGCCTCGCGGCGCGCCGCCCGATCGCTCAGCCACAGGTCCGCGTCGGCAGCCGCCGGCGTCGCCCACAGCCCCAGGGCCGCCGCCGCAGCCAGGACGAGCGCTGTCCGCTTCAAGCCGAGCCGCCTTCCGACGGCGCCGGCCCGGCGCCGATCGCCGATCCGGTCAACCGGAACGCCGCCCACGCCCCGGCCACCGCCAGCGGGATGACCGCCACGAAGATCGAGACGCTGGCGGCCCGCGCGTTCTCCGGCGTCAGCCCGGCCGAGAACCCGACGAGGTTCGCCGCCACGCCGGAGATCGCCGCTCCCGCCGCCGCGCCGGTCTGGCGCACGGCCATGATCGCCGACGAGCCGATCGCCTTGTCGTCGTCGCTGAGCGCCGCCAGGACCCGCCGGCTCATGAAGGCCCAGGAAAACCCGAACGCCGCGCCCATCAGCCCGCCGCCGAGCAGTACGAAGACGATGTGGCCGTCGGCCATGGTCAGGGCCAGCACCACCAGGCTGACCACCAGGCAAAGCGCCCCGATGCGGATCCACCGCCGGTCCCAGGCGCCGGTGGCGCCGGCCACCGACATCGCCGCCGCCGTCCAGGCCAGCGACTCCGCCCCCACGGTGTAGCCCGCCGCCAGCGGGCTGAAGCCGCGCAATTCCTGCAGGATCGCCGGGCCGTACACGAAGAACCCCATTGAAGCGGCGGTCAGGGCGAACATGGCGAAATAGCCGGCCCCGCAGACCGTCGTCAGGTCGCTGGCGCGATGCGGCAGCAGCCGCACCTTCGCCCGCCCGTCGAAGCGCATCACCAGCGCCAGCACCACGAGCCCGGTCACCACCATCGCCACCGAGAAGGCGGCCGGCCGCACCAGGTCCGCGGTCGCGATGGCCCCGACCCCGATCCCCAGCACCAGGAGCTGGCTCCACGGAATGCCGGGACCACCCTCGCCCTTGCTGGCCCCGCCGAGCAGGAACGGCGCGGCGATGCTGAACGCCAGAGCCTGCAGCGCGAACAGCCAGAAGACGTCGCGCCAGCCGCCGGCCTCGACCACGAGCCCGCCAAAAAGCGGCCCCAGCACCGTCGCGATACCCCAGATGAAGGTCACCGCCGCGAATACCCGCGCCAGGTGCCGGGGCGGGAACAGCAGGGCGATGGCGACCATCGAGAAGCCGGAGATCCAGCCGCTGCCGAGCCCCTGCACCAGTCGACCGGCCAGGAACACCCCGACGTCGGGCGCAAGGGCGCTCATCACGCAGCCGGCGGCCATGATCAGGCCGGCCAGCGCCGTCGCCCAGCGCAGACCGACCACCTCGGAAACCCGTCCCGAACTCGCGCCGGCCAGGATCGCCCCGACCAGGAACCCGGCCGTCGCCCAGCTGAAGTAGGCGTAGCCGCCGAGGTCGGCGCCGACGTTCGGCATGATGGTCGCGGTCACCAGGGCGTCAGCGGCGTTCAGCCAGACGCCGACGCAGATCAGCGCAAACCGCGGCGCGCGCCCCTCCGCCAGCAGGTCCGCCCAGCCCTTCCGTTCGTCGCCGTCAGATCCCTGTTCCGCCGCTTCCATGGGCGCCGCTGCTCCTCATCGGGACAGGAGTGATGGCGGCGCCCGATGATCGGCGCAACGCCCCTTTCCGTATCCGCGCGACGACGTAAGCTGCTAGGAAGCCGCTGTTAGAGGGAGACCAGTCGGCCACATGGCCATTCCAGGCGTCGCCATACGCGGACAGCGCAGCCTGCTGCGGCAGATCCGGGAAGCCCTGGCCGGGGGCGGCCCAGCCCAGGCGCGGCTGGACATGGTCGTGCGCATCATCGCCCGCTCCATGGTCGCCGAGGTCTGCTCGCTCTACCTGCGCCGCGCCGGCGGCGAGATGGAGCTGTTCGCCACCGAAGGCCTCGACGTCGCCGCCGTCCACGTCACCCGGATGAAGCCCGGGGAGGGCCTGATCGGCGAGATCATGAAGGCTGGCGGCCCGCTGAACCTGGCCGATGCGCCGGAACATCCGGCCTTCTCCTACCGCCCGGAAACCGGCGAAGACCCCTACCACGCCTTCCTCGGCGTGCCGCTGCTGCGCGGCGGCCGGTCGATCGGCGTGCTGGTCGTCCAGAACCGCACCGAGCGGGTCTACACCGAGGACGAGGTGGAGGACCTGCAGATCATCGCCATGGTCCTGGCCGAGATGGTGGCCGGCGGCGAGCTGATCTCCGAGGAAGAGCTCAAGGGCGTCGAGATCGCCCCCCACCGTCCGGAGCGGGTCAAGGGCTCGAAGTTCGCCGACGGCCTCGCCTATGGCGTCGCGGTCCTGCACGAGCCGCCGGTGGCGCCCAGCCAGCTGCTCTCCGACGACGTGGTCGCCGAAGAGGCGCGCCTGAAGACGGCCGTCGCCGCGCTCCAGGCCCAGATCGACAGCATGCTGGAGGGCCAGCACGGCCTGGTGGAGGCCTCCTACGAGGTGCTCGACACCTACCGCATGTTCGCCCACGACCGCGGCTGGAACCGCAGTCTGGAAGACGCCGTGCGCAACGGCCTGACCGCCGAGGCCGCCGTCGAGCGGGTCCGCTCCGAGCACCGCGCCCGTCTCGGCCAGGCGCGCGATCCCTACCTGCGCGAACGGCTGCACGATCTCGAGGACCTCAACGACCGGCTGCTGCGCCACCTGTCGGGCGACGGCCACGTGGCCCGTGAGCTGCCCGAGAACGCCATCCTCATCGCCCGCAACCTCGGCCCCGCCGACCTGCTGGAATACGACCGCACGAAGCTGCGCGGCCTGCTGCTGGAAGAGGGCTCGGCGGCCAGCCACGCGGCGATCATCGCCCGCTCCCTCGACATTCCCTGCGTCGGCCGCCTGGCGGGCCTGCGCGACCGGGTGAACGAGGGTGATCCGGTCATCGTCGACGCCGAGACCGGCGAGGCCTATCTGCGGCCCCGCCAGGACGTGGTGCACGCCATCCAGGCGCGGATCGACGTGCGCCGGCAACGGCGCGCCGAGTTCGACAAGCTGCGCGACACGCCGGCCTTCACCCGCGACGGGGCGAAGATCACCCTGCTGATGAACGCCGG
>NZ_JBIIGK010000172.1:0-5496 GCF_044236515.1 Phenylobacterium sp. | reverse complement strand
GCCAACGACGTCGGCATCTTCACCCTGCCCGACCGGCGCAGCTACGCCGCCGCGGTGTTCCTGGCCGGAACGCCCGCGACGCCGCAGGCGCAGCAGGCTATGTTCGCCGCGCTCGGGCGACTTCTGGTCCGCAGCGTCGGCTGACCTGCACGCAAACCTTTCCGCGTGCCGGTCCGCCGGTTAATAGGACGCGATAGAAACAATTCTCCCCGGAGCCTCCCGCCACATGGCCAAGATCAAAGTCGCCAACCCCGTCGTCGACATCGATGGCGACGAGATGACCCGCATCATCTGGAAGCTCATCAAGGAGAAGCTGATCTTCCCGTTCGTCGACGTGGAGCTGGAGTACTACGATCTCGGCGTCGAGGCGCGCGATGCGACCAACGACCAGATCACCATCGACTCGGCCAACGCCATCAAGAAGCACGGCGTCGGCGTGAAGTGCGCCACCATCACCCCCGACGAAGCGCGGGTGAAGGAGTTCAACCTCAAGGAGATGTGGAAGTCGCCGAACGGCACGATCCGCAACATCCTCGGCGGAGTCGTCTTCCGCGAGCCGATCATCTGCAAGAACGTCCCGCGCCTGATCCCGGGCTGGACCCAGCCCATCATCATCGGCCGCCACGCGTTCGGCGACCAGTACCGCGCCACCGATTTCAAGGTCCCCGGCAAGGGCAAGCTGAAGATCAGCTGGGAAGGCGAGAACGGCGAGAAGATCGAGCGCGAGGTCTATGACTTCAACGGCTCGGGCGTCGCCATGGCGATGTACAACGTCGACGAGTCGATCCGCGACTTCGCGCACGCCAGCTTCGCCTACGCGCTGAACCGCGACTACCCGCTGTACCTGTCGACCAAGAACACCATCCTCAAGGGCTATGACGGTCGCTTCAAGGACATCTTCCAGGAGATCTACGAGGCCGAGTACGCCGAGCAGTTCAAGGCCGCGGGCCTGGTTTACGAGCACCGCCTGATCGACGACATGGTCGCCTCGGCGCTGAAGTGGTCCGGCGGCTTCATCTGGGCCTGCAAGAACTACGACGGCGACGTGCAATCCGACCAGGTCGCCCAGGGCTTCGGCTCGCTCGGCCTGATGACCTCGGTGCTGATCACGCCGGACGGCAAGACCATGGAGGCCGAGGCCGCCCACGGCACCGTCACCCGCCACTTCCGCCAGCACCAGCGCGGCGAGAGCACGTCGACCAACTCCATCGCCTCGATCTTCGCCTGGACCCGGGGCCTGGAGCACCGCGGCAAGCTGGACGGCAACGAAGAGCTGATCGCCTTCGCCAAGACGGTGGAAAAGGTCTGCGTCGCTACCGTCGAAGGCGGCGCGATGACCAAGGACCTCGCCCTCCTGGTCGGCGACCAGCAGGGCTGGCTGACGACCGAAGGCTTCATCGACCGGGTGGCGGTGAACCTGGAGGCGGCGCTGAGGGCGGCTTAAGCCCCAAGCAAGCCTAACAGATGGCGGCGGCCGGGGCGACCCGGCCGCCGTCTTTCGTTCAGCCCAGAGCGGCCTTGATGGCGGCGAGGCCGTCGGCGGCCCTCGCGCCGTCTGGGGCGCCGCCCTGGGCGAAGTCCGGCCGTCCGCCCGCGCCCTGGCCGCCCAGGGCCTGGACCGCCGCCTTGGCCAGCTCCACCGCGCTGAACCGGCCCTGGGCCGCGCCGGTCACCGCGACGGTGACCGCCGCCTTGCCCTCCGCAACGCCGATCAGGGCGATGACGC
This sequence comes from Phenylobacterium sp., assembly GCF_044236515.1. GTDB lineage: Bacteria > Pseudomonadota > Alphaproteobacteria > Caulobacterales > Caulobacteraceae > Phenylobacterium. The sequence continues at coordinate 3,770 of NZ_JBIIGK010000172.1, read as the reverse complement.
CGTCGGGAAGCTGCTTCTTGAAGGCCTCGGCGATCGGCCGCAGGTCCTTGCCGCCCACCCCGTCCATGACCCGTGCGAGCACCTGGACGCCGCCGATCTCCTCGGGGCCGGCCGCCTCGCCGCCGCCGCCGCCCATGGCCAGTTGCCGCTTGGCGTCGGCCAGTTCCTTCTCAAGCTTGCGGCGCTGGGCGTCGAGGGCCTCGACCCGCGCGCCGACCTCCGACACCGGCACCTTGAACTGATCGGCCAGCAGCTTGGCGACCTGCGCCTGTTCCAGCAGCCAGCGGCGCGCCGCCTCGCCCGTCAGGGCCTCGATGCGGCGCACGCCCGCGGCGACGCCCTGTTCCTGGACGATCTTGAAGAGGGCGATGTCGCCGGTGCGGGCGACGTGGGTGCCGCCGCACAGCTCGACCGAATAGTCCCCCGCCCCGCGCAGCGCCCGGCCGAGCGTCAGGACGCGGACACTGTCGCCGTACTTCTCGCCGAACAGGGCCATCGCCCCGGCGGCGATCGCCTCCTCCGGCTTCATGTCCTTGGTTTCGGCCGGAAGGTTCTGGCGGACCACGGCGTTCACCTCGGCTTCGATGCGCTCGATCTCCTCAGGCGTCACCGGCTGGCCGTGGCTGAAGTCGAAGCGGATGCGCTCGCCGTCGACCATCTGACCCTTCTGCGTCACGTGGGCGCCCAGGACATTGCGCAGGGCGGCGTGCAGCAGGTGTGTGGCCGAGTGATTGGCGCGGGTCGCCGTCCGGCGCTCGGCGTCGACCCCCAGGCGCACCCGCGCCCCGGGAGCCAGCTCGCCCTCGAGGATCTCCAGGTCGTGGACGTGCAGGTCGCCGGCCTGCTTCTGGACGTCGAGCACGCGAGCCCGGCCGCCGTCCCACACAGCCTCGCCGCGGTCGCCGGCCTGACCGCCGCTTTCGGCGTAGAACGGCGTGCGGTCGAACAGCGCTTGCACCCGCTGACCGGCCGCCGCCTTGTCGATCTCGGCGCCGTCGGCCGCCAGGGTCAGCAGCTCGCCGGTCTCCTCATCGCCCGAGTAGCCGGTGAACACCGTCGGTCCCAGGCGGTCGCGGATCGCGAACCATTCCGCGGCCGCCGCCACCTGGCCGGAACCCTTCCAGGCGCCGCGGGCCATTTCCCGCTGCCGGGTCATGGCGGCGTCGTACTCGTCGGTGTTGACCGTCAGGCCCTTGGCGCGGACCGCGTCCTGCGTCAGGTCGAGGGGGAATCCGTAGGTGTCGTAGAGCTTGAACGCCGTCTCGCCGGAGAGGGTGTCGCCCTCGCCAAGCCCGGCCGTCGCCTCGTCGAGCAGGGCGAGGCCGCGGCCGAGGGTCACGCGGAAGCGCTCCTCCTCCTGGCGCAGGGTGTCGACGATCGCCGGCTCGGCGCGGCGCAGCTCCGGATAAGCCTCGCCCATCTCGGCGACCAGCGTCGGCGCCAGGCGATGCATCAGCGGCTCCTGGGCGCCGAGGATGTGGGCGTGGCGCATGGCCCGGCGCATGATCCGGCGCAGCACATAGCCGCGGCCTTCGTTCGAGGGCGTCACCCCGTCGGCGATCAGGAAGCTGGATGAGCGCAGGTGGTCGGCGATCACCCGGTGCGAGGGCTGGGCCTCGCCCTCCGCCCTGACGCCGGTGGCCTCGACGCTCGCGGCGATCAGGGTGCGGAAGAGGTCGGTCTCATAGTTGGACTTCACGCCCTGCAGGATGGCGGAAATCCGCTCCAACCCCATGCCCGTGTCGATCTGCGGCTTGGGCAACGGCTTCTGCGTGCCGTCGGCGAAGCGCTCGAACTGCATGAAGACGAGGTTCCAAAATTCAAGGAACCGGTCGCCGTCCTCGTCGGGGCTGCCGGGCGGACCGCCGGCCAGCTCCGGGCCCTGGTCGATGAAGATCTCCGAACAGGGGCCGCAGGGGCCGGTGTCGCCCATCGACCAGAAGTTGTCGGAGGTGGGGATGCGGATGATGCGATCGTCGGAGAAGCCGGCGATCTTCTTCCACAGCTCCGCCGCCTCATCGTCAGTGTGGTAGACGGTGACGAGGAGCTTGTCCCGCGGCAGTCCGAACTCCCTGGAGACCAGGGTCCAGGCCGCCTCGATGGCGCCTTCCTTGAAATAGTCGCCGAAGGAGAAATTCCCCAGCATCTCGAAGAAGGTGTGGTGGCGGGCGGTGTAGCCGACGTTGTCGAGATCATTGTGCTTGCCGCCGGCGCGGACCGACTTCTGCGACGAGGTGGCGCGCAGGTAGGGCGGCGTCTCCTGGCCGGTGAAGTAGTTCTTGAACGGCACCATGCCGGCGTTGACGAACAGCAGGGTCGGGTCGTTCTGCGGCACCAGCGGAGCCGAGGCGACGACGGCGTGATCGCGCTGTCCGAAGAAGTCCAGGAACTGACTGCGGATCTCGTTCAGGGTCGGCATGGCTTTCCGTCGTCGCAAGCGTGACTTTGAACCCCTATCTGGGGTGGGTCCGTGGGTTTACGAGACTTGGCGGAAAGCAGGCAAAGAAAAAGGACGCCCGAAGCCCCGGTGAGGGAGCCTCGAGCGTCCTGGCACGCGCGCGGGCCGATCGCGGGTGGGGTGGCGGTGAAGGCGGGCCCTGGGTTGGCGGTAAAGCCCGCCCCGGCGGCCGCGATGTCGCCCGCGCGCGATCCTGACCGCTACTCCTCGTCGCCCGCTTCGGGGCCGCCGACCAGCAGCTCTTCCTCGACCTTCGACTTGGCGCCGCGGACCGCCTTTTCGATGTCGGCGGCGATGTCCGGGTTGTTCTTCAGGAACTCGCGGACGTTGTCGCGGCCCTGGCCGATGCGCTGGGAGTTGTAGGAGAACCAGGAGCCCGACTTGTCGATCACCCCGGCCTTGACGCCGAGGTCGATGATCTCGCCGAGCTTGGAGATCCCCTCCCCGTACATGATGTCGAACTCGACCTCGCGGAACGGCGGGGCGACCTTGTTCTTGACCACCTTGACCCGGACGTTGTTGCCGACGATCTCGTCGCGCAGCTTCACCGAGCCGGTGCGGCGGATGTCGAGCCGCACGGAGGCGTAGAACTTCAGGGCGTTGCCGCCCGTCGTCGTCTCCGGCGAGCCGTACATGACGCCGATCTTCATGCGGATCTGGTTGATGAAGATCACGAGGGTCTTGGCCTTGGAGATCGAGCCGGTCAGCTTGCGCAGCGCCTGGCTCATCAGACGGGCCTGGAGGCCGGGGAGCTGGTCGCCCATCTCGCCCTCGATTTCGGCCCGCGGCGTCAGCGCCGCCACCGAGTCGACGACGATCACGTCGATGGCGCCCGAGCGCACCAGGGTGTCGGTGATCTCCAGGGCCTGCTCGCCGGTGTCCGGCTGCGAGACCAGCAGGTCGTCGAGGTTGACGCCCAGTTTGTGGGCGTAGGAGGGGTCGAGCGCATGCTCGGCGTCCACGAAGGCGGCGGTGCCGCCGGCCTTCTGGACCTCGGACACCACGTGCAGGGCGAGCGTCGTCTTGCCCGACGATTCCGGCCCGTAGATCTCGATGATCCGCCCTTTGGGCAGGCCGCCGATGCCAAGCGCGATGTCGAGGCCGAGCGAGCCCGTCGAGACCGACTCGATCTCCACGACCTTGCCCTTGTCGCCGAGCTTCATCACCGAGCCCTTGCCGAAGGCCCGATCGATCTGCGCCAGCGCCGCCTCGAGCGCGCGCTGCTTGTCTCCGTCTTCCTTGCCCACGAGCCTCAACGCCGATTGCGACATGCCAAGCCCTCTCTATCCCACGATTCCGCCAAGCCACGCCC
>NZ_JBIIGK010000171.1:0-5503 GCF_044236515.1 Phenylobacterium sp. | reverse complement strand
TCAGGGCCATGCCCTTCACGCCGGCCGACGGGAACTCGACCATTTCGCCCGCCTGGACGTTGTCGAGGCCGTAGACGCGGGCGATGCCGTCGCCGACGGACAGCACGGAGCCGACGTCCGAGACGTCGGCTTCTTCGCCGAAGTTGGCGATCTGGCTCTTGAGGATGGCCGAGATTTCGGCGGCGCGGATGTCCATAGTCTTACGCTCTCTTGAGGGCGAATTTCAGGGAATCGAGCTTCGACTTCAGCGAAGCGTCGAAAAGACGGGAGCCGACCCGCACCTTGATCCCGCCCAGGACGGACGGGTCGACGCGGGTCTCGATTTCGGGGTCCTTGCCGAGCGCCTGACGCAGCGCCTGGGCGACGCCCTTCTGCTGGGCCGCGGTCAGCGGGACGGCGGTCGTCACCTGGGCCGAGACGGCGCCGCGGGCTTCGGCCGACAGCCGCTCGAAGGCGACGATCACGGCCGGCAAGGCCGAGGCCCGGCCGTTGGCGGCCAGCAGGCCAAGGAACTTGGTCGTGGTCGGGCTGAACTTGCCGGCCGCAGCGATCGCGGCCAGGCCCTTGCCCTTGTCTTCCGCCTTGAACGCGGGCGAGGCCAGCAGGACCGAAAGGTCCCGGCTGTCGGCCAGGGCCGCATTCAGCGATTTCAGGTCGGCCTCGACGGCTGCGACCTGGTTCTGATCCTTCGCGAGGTCGAAGAGGGCCTGGGCATATCTGCCGCCCACATTCGAAGCCTGGGAGTCGTCCGCCACTTGATATCCGCCCGGTGCGTTTCGAGAGCCGCAGCAGCTTGGTCCGCTGCAGCTGTAAAGGCCTGAAAGCGCTAGAAAAAAGCGCTTCGATCCGGGTTGGCCGAAAGCCGTCCGGATCAAAGCCGCGCGCCTAGTAGCATGCGATGTGCGGCGTCGCAACCAAGGGGGCGGACGCCAGGCGCGGCGACGCCCGAATTCCGGGCGCGAACCGAGCGCCGCCATGGGAACAATCGCTTCTCCCCGATGGTTGCCCACCCCGGGACGACACGACCGGCGAACGCCGGACGAACATCGGCGCGCTCAATGCGCCAAGGGGCTGAGGCATGGCAGTTGCGCCGACCATCGTTCAGGTCACGGACGACATCGACCTTTATACCGGGATCATCGCGGACGGCGGCCTGACCAACGATGCGGCGCCGACGGTGCGTGTCTCGGTCGCAGGCGCCACGGCCGGCGATGTCCTGCAGCTCTACGCCAACGGCGTGGCGTTGGGGACCTCGGTGACCCTGACCGCCGAACAGGTCGAGCGCGGCGAGATCGACCTGCAGGCCGCACGGCTGGCCAACGGGGCGATCGCCCTGACCGCAGGCCTGACCGGCGGCGACGGCAGCCGCGCGACTTCCGACCCCTACGACCTGCAGGTCGACACCATCGGGCTGAGCAACCGCGACGTCACCGCCGTCTACAGCGACGGCGGGCTCGTCGCGAAGCACACCTTCACCAACGACCGGACGCTGGTGGCCGAGACCCAGCTCGTGACCGACGGTCCCTACGCCGTGCAGGCGGGCGACCAGGTCCGCTTCATCATCGACGGCGCCTATTGGGGCGAGCCGATCACGCTGACCGCAGAGGACATCGCGCGCGGCGCCCTGCGCGTGTCCGCGCCGGAGCTCAGCTACGGCGCGCACTGGTTCCGGTTCGATCCGATCGATGCGGCCGGCAACAGCGCCAACAGCGCCAACTATTGGCCGTTCACGATCTCCGAGCGGCTGGCGCCGGAGATCGTGGCCGTCACCGACGACGTCGCGCCGCAGACCGGCGACGTGCCGGAGGCCGGGTTCACCAACGACACGGTGCTGGCGGTGCGGCTGTCGCTCGACGACACCCTGGCCCAGGCTGGCGACCGCCTGATCCTGACGGCCCGCGACGCGGTCTCCGAGGTCACCCTCACCGCCGGGCATATCCAGGCGGGCTATGTGGACCTCGACACCGGCACGCTGTCGATGTCCGGCACGGGCCGCGAGGACTGGACGCGGATCACTTCGCAGGTGCGCTACGCGGACGGGACCACCGGCCCGACCGACGTCCACAACGTCCGCCTGGCGCTGCGCGAACCGCTGCCCCCGTCGTTCAACTGGGCCAGGGACGACGCGGGCGCTCAGACCGGCGACCTCTCCAACGGGGCCACCACCGACGACAGCACGCCGACCTTCGTTCTCAACGTCGACGCCGACCCGGGCGGCTACTGGCAACCCCCGCCGCCGCCGCCGTCGGGCAGCCCGGGCCATCCCAGCCCGCCGCCGCATATCAGCGCCACCCATGGCGCGCCGATCATCCTCTACGCCGACGGCGTCGAGGTCGGCCGCGCCCTGGTGCAGAGCAGCCAGGTCATCATCACCAGCACCTCGCTCGAGCCAGGGACGCACACCTTCACGGCCCGGGCGATCGACAAGGCCGGCAACACCAGCGAACTGTCGCAGCCGTTCACCCTGACCATCGCCGCCGATGGCTCGACCAGCCCGCCGGCGAGCGGCTCCGGCCAGGTCTACACCTCCCCCGGCCCGGGCTCGACCGTGGTGGCCGGGGCCGGCGACGACACCCTCGTCGCCAGCCAGGGCGCCGACGTGCTGACCGGCGGCGGCGGAGCCGACGCCTTCGTCTACAAGGCCCTGCCCTGGAACGCAGGCAAGATCACCGACTTCGCGGTCGGCACGGACCGGCTGGACCTGTCGGCGATCTTCCAGGCCAGCGGCTACACCGGCTCCGACCCCATCGCTGACGGCCGCATCCGGCTGGACGGCGACGGGACCGGCGGCACGAAGGTGTTCTTCGACCGCGACGCGCCGAACAGCGGCGACTGGCCCTTCCAGGTCACCACCCTGCAGAACGTCAGCCCGCATGGCCTGACCTGGGCGCACCTGAGCGGCGACGCGGGCAGCGCGCCGCCGGTCGCGCCGACCTTCGGCTTTGCAGAGTCGACGGAATGGACCGGCCTCGAAGGCAGCCGCGCCGGCGGCGTCGGGACCATCACCTACACCGTTCAGCTGAGTGCGCCGTCCCAGTCGGACGTGACCGCCAACTGGACCGTCTCGCCGAGCGGCGGACCCGACTCGGTGTCGGCGGACGACTTCGGCGGCCAGTTCCCGACCGGCGCGGTGCGCATCGCCGCCGGGGCCACGACCGCCACCTTCACCGTCAGTCCCTACAGCGACACCACGCCGGAGGCCGACGAGACGTTCACGGTGACACTCACCAACCTCGTCGGCGCCTCGGCCGGGCGGATGACCAAGCCCGGCGTCGTGATCAATGACGACGGCGCTGCCCCGCCGCCGAGCTCGGCGGGTCAGGTCTACACCGCCCCCGGCCCCGGCTCGACGGTGACCGGCGGCGCGGGCGACGACACGATCGTAGCCAGCCAGGGCGCGGACGTCCTCACCGGCGCTGGCGGCGCCGACAGCTTCGTCTTCAGGGCCCTCCCGTGGAGCGCCGGCAAGATCACCGACTTCGTCGTCGGGACCGACCGCTTGGACCTGTCCGCGATCTTCCAGGCCAGCGGCTATTCGGGCTCCGATCCCATCGCCGACGGCCGCCTGCGGCTGGACAGCGACGGGGCCGGCGGAACCAAGGTGATGTTCGACCGCGACGCGCCGAACAGCGGCGACTGGCCGTTCCATGTGACCACCCTGCAAGGTGTCGGTCCCAACGGCCTGACCTGGTCGACCCTGTCGGGAGGCGGCGGCGCCAACCCGCCGCCGTCCGGCTCCCCCACCCTCGGCTTCAGCCAGGGGACGTTCGGCGGCTTCGAAGGCAGCATGGCGGGCGGGATCGGGGTCATCCAGTTCGTTGTGCAACTGAGCGCGCCCGCCCAGCAGGACGTCACGGCCGCCTGGACGGTGACGCCGAGCGGGACGAACGCCGCCTCAGCCGATGACTTCGGCGGCGCCTTCCCGACCGGAACCGTCCGCATCGCCGCGGGCGCCACCTCGGCCCCCATCGCCGTCTCGGCGCGCAGCGACACGGTCGCCGAGCCCGACGAGACCTTCACGCTGACGCTGTCCAACATCTCGGGCGCGACGGGCGGCGCCACCGCCGCCTTCGGCATAATCGGCAATGACGACGGCGCGCCGCCCTCAGACGGGCAGGTCTACACCTCGCCGCGCCCGGGCTCGACGGTGACGGGCGGCGCGGGCAACGACACGATCATCGCCAGCCAGGGCGCCGACGTCCTGGCCGGCGCCGGGGGCGCCGACAGCTTCGCCTTCAAGACCCTGCCGTGGAGCGCCGGCAAGATCACCGATTTCACCGTCGGGACCGACCGCCTCGACCTGTCGGCGATCTTCCAGTCGGCGGGCTACAGCGGGTCGGACCCCATTGCCGACGGGCGGGTGACGTTGCAGAGCGACGGGGCCGGCGGCACGAAGGTGTTCTTCGACCGCGATGCGCCGAACGCGGGCGACTGGCCGTTCCAGATCACCACGCTGGAGCATGTCAGCGCGTCCGGCCTCACCTGGGCGCAGCTTTCGGGCGGCGCCGCCAGTCCGCCCCCCTCCAGCGGATCGGAGATCCGTTTCACCGCCGACGCGGCGGCCGGGACGGAAGGCAGCTCCAGCGAAAGCCAGTTCGGCCTGACGATCCACCGCACCGACAACCAGGGACCGGCCAGCGTCGAGTGGCGCCTGACCCCCTCCGGCGAACACCCTGTCGACGCGGCCGACTTCATCGGCGGCATGCCGGTCAGCGGCGTCGTCAACTTCTCCGGCGGCGAGTACGTCCGCTACATCGTGCTGTCGGTGAACCCCGACACCACCGCCGAGCCGGACGAGACCTTCACCGTCCAGCTCTCCAATGCCCAGGGCGGGACGCTGGGCCGCAGCACCCAGGTCGTGACGATCCGCAACGACGACGGCGGCCAGCCGCCGCCTGCGGCCGACGGCGAGGTCCTAACCTCCGACCAGTACGGCGACACTCTGGTCGGCGGCGCCGGGAACGACACGCTGAACGCCGGCCAGGGCCCGGACAAGCTGACCGGCGCAGGGGGCGCGGACCACTTCGTGTTCGGCCAGCTCCCGTGGGTGCGCGGCGAGATCACCGACTTCACCCCCGGCGAGGATCTGCTCGACCTGTCGGCCCTGGCTCCCGCCTATGCCGGGTCGGACCCCATCGGCGACGGCTACCTGGAGTTCCGCGGGACCAGCGTCGTCGAGGTCTTCGTCGATCCGGACGGGCCCGGCGGCGACTGGCCGATCGCCGTCACCCTGCTGCGCGGCGTAGCCCCAGGTCGGCTCAGCGCGGGCGACTGGGTGTTCTAGGCGCAGGGCGATCACCGCAGCCCCGGCGTTCACCTCTCGTCAACATTGTTTGGCCTTGGGTGCGGATGATAAGGAGCCCCAGCCGGGGGCGGCTCTCTCTTAGGACGGCGACATGGCCAACGCGCAGTCGTCCGGACCCGGCGGTCGCGCCCCGCGGCCGCCCCGGGCCGGGCGATCCCCATTCCAGGCCCTGCTCTACTGGAGCATGGTGCTCGGCGT
>NZ_JBIIGK010000046.1:0-19692 GCF_044236515.1 Phenylobacterium sp. | reverse complement strand
GGCCGGTCTCGACCAGCTCGGCCGGTCGCGCCCCCTTGGCGACCAGGTAGTCCTTCAGCGCCGTCCGCCCGCCGGGCGAAAAGCCGAGCCGGAAGCGGCTCCACTCCGCCTCGGGCAGGCCGCGCTTCTCCAGATAGGCCCGCGCCTCGCGCCCGGACGGGCGACGCAGCTCGGCCTCGAACCACTGGGCCGCCAGTTCCAGCCATTCGCCCAGGCCCTGGCGCTTCTTCTCGACCTCGGCGGCGCGCGGATCGACGGCCGGCAGCGGCACGCCGGCCTCCCCGGCCAGGATTTCCACGGCCTCGGAGAACGACAGCCGCTGCGTCTCCTGCAGGAACGTGATCAGGTCGCCGGTCTTGCCCGACGAGAAGTCGAAGAACTGGCCCTTGTCGTCATTCACATAGAAGGAAGGCGTCTTCTCCTTGGTGAACGGCGAGAGGCCCACGTACTCGCGGCCCTGCTTGCGCAGCTTCACCGTCCGCCCGATCACGTCCGAAGGACGCAGGCGCGACTTGATCTCGTCAATGAACCGCTCGTCGAAGCGTCCCACCATCGCCACAGCTAACAGCTATGCCGCCAACGAACGCAACCACGGAGGCAGCTCTCGCAGCGTCTCCAGCTGGACAAAGCGCGGGTCGCCCTCGGGCGTGTCCGCCACCTCGTGCGCCCAGATCAGCGGATAGGGCACGTAGGCGGCGAACGCCCCGGCCTTCAGGGCCGGCAGGATGTCCGACTTCACCGAGTTGCCGCACATCACCGCCTCGGCGGCGCCGGTGCCATGGCGGGCGAACACCCGCTCATAGGTTCCCGCGTCCTTTTCGCTGACGATCTCGACGGCCGCGAAGAGATCGCCGAGTCCGGAGGCGGCCAGCTTCTGCTCCTGGTGCAGCAGGTCGCCCTTGGTGATCAGCACCAGCCGGTAGCCGCCCTCCGCCAGGGCCGCCAGCGCGTCCTCAACTCCCGGCAACGGCTCGACCGGCTCGGTCAGCATCTCGCGCCCGGCCGCCAGGATCTCGGCGATGATCCGCCCCGACGGCTGGTTGTCGGTCAGCTCCATCACCGTCTCGAGCATCGATAGGGTGAAGCCCTTCACCCCATAGCCGTAGAGCCGCAGGTTCCGGCTCTCGATCTCGGCCAGCCGGGCGTCGACAACCTCCGGGTCGGCGACCCCGGTCATCAGCGACCGCAGACGCTCGTGCGTCAGCCGGAAGATGGTCTCGTTGTGCCAGAGCGTGTCGTCGGCATCGAGGCCGACCGTGGTGATGCGCATGCCCTCCCTCTCGCCGCATTGACCCGCCTTGCGCAAGCCACTACCTACGCGACCGTTTGCGGGCCCGGCCCGCTTTCCCCTCTTACCCTTGACGATGGAGGCCACGCCCATGAGCCGCGACCTGCTGCCCGGCGCGACCGGCGTTCTGGCCCTCGCCGACGGAACCATCCTGCAGGGCGTCGGCGTCGGCGCGGTCGGCGAGGCGCTCGGCGAGGTGTGCTTCAACACCGCCATGACCGGCTACCAGGAGATCCTGACGGATCCCTCCTACATGGCCCAGATCGTCGCCTTCACCTTCCCGCACGTCGGCAACGTCGGCACGAACGTCGAGGACATCGAGCAGATGTCCGGCTCGGCCGAGACCGCCGCCCGCGGGGCGATCTTCCGCGACGTGCCGACCCGCCCGGCCAACTGGCGGGCCGACACCGACCTCGAGACCTGGATGAGCCGCCGCGGCGTCGTCGGCATCGCCGGGGTCGACACCCGCGCCCTGACCCGCAGCATCCGTGAGAACGGCATGCCGCACGGCGTCATCGCCCACAGCCCGACCGGCGAGTTCGACCTCGACGCCCTCGTCGCCCGGGCCCGCGAGTGGTCGGGCCTCGTCGGGCTCGATCTCGCCAAGGAGGCCTCGTGCCTGCAGCCGTTCGTCTACGACGAGGGCCTGTGGAACTGGGGCGAGGGCTACGCCAAGCCGGCCGAGACCCCGAAGTACGAGGTCGTGGTCGTCGACTATGGCGTCAAGCGCAACATCCTGCGCTCCCTGACCTCGATCGGCGCGCGCGTGACGGTCGTGCCGGCCGCGACCAGCGCCGAGGACATCCTGGCCCGCAAGCCGGACGGCGTCCTGCTGTCGAACGGCCCGGGCGACCCGGCCGCGACCGGCGAATACGCCGTGCCGGAAATCCGCAAGCTGGTCGACAGCGGCACGCCGGTGTTCGGCATCTGCCTCGGCCACCAGATGCTCTCGCTGGCTCTCGGCGCCAGGACCGTGAAGATGGACCAGGGCCACCACGGCGCGAACCATCCGGTCAAGGACCTGACCACCGGCAAGGTCGAGATCGTCTCGATGAACCACGGCTTCACGGTCGACCGCGACAGCCTGCCCGAGCCGGTCGTCGAGACCCACGTCAGCCTGTTCGACGGCACCAACGCCGGCATCGCCCTGAAGGACAAGCCGGTGTTCAGCGTCCAGCACCACCCGGAAGCCTCGCCCGGCCCGACGGACAGCCTCTATGTGTTCGAACGGTTCGCGGGCCTAATGGACGCACGCCGCTAGCCTGCTCCCTCCCCTGCTAGTCGGGGAGGGGCGTTATGCGCGCGGCGTCAGGCCGCGACGCTCTTGGGCCGACGCGCCGCGGCGCGCTTGGCCTGGATCGCCTGCTGGCGCGCGGCCCGGCGTTCGTTGGCCACGTCTTCCAGCGCCGGCAGGAGTTCGGCGGCGGCGGCGCGCTGCTTGTCGTCGCCCTGGTCTTGCAGGCGGCGGGCGTTCGCCAGCAGGTTCATCACCTCGTCGTCGCTGAGATGGGGGAGCTTTTCGATCAGGGACATCGGACGCTTCAGTCTCCACGCTGAAGGGCGCCGACAGGGGATGCGGCGCCTTCCCATCAAATATGGATCAGACGCCGATTAGTTTCGTCGAATCAGAGGTTTTTTTGCAGCGCGCCGTTCGACGCGGCCGGCGACGGCGCCGCACGCCCTCGCGCGCTCTTGCGCGGGGGGGACTCCCTCTCTAAACGGGCGGCTTAACCTGCAGTCCTGACCGAATGCCGGGCGCGCGAAGCGCGGCCCGCTGTTGCGCGCGAGAAACGATGCCCAAACGCACAGACATCTCCTCGATCCTCATCATCGGCGCCGGCCCGATCGTGATCGGCCAGGCCTGTGAGTTCGACTATTCCGGCGTCCAGGCCTGCAAGGCGCTGCGCGCCGAAGGCTACCGCATCGTCCTGGTGAACTCGAACCCGGCGACGATCATGACCGATCCGGACGTCGCCGACGCCACCTACATCGAGCCGATCACGCCGGAGATGGTCGAGAAGATCATCGCCAAGGAAAAGCCCGACGCCCTGCTGCCGACCATGGGCGGCCAGACGGCCCTCAACACCGCCCTGGCGCTGGAAGAGCGCGGCGTGCTCGCCAAGTACGGGGTCGAGATGATCGGCGCCCGCGCCGAGGTCATCGACAAGGCCGAAGACCGCCAGAAATTCCGCGACGCCATGGACAAGCTCGGTCTCGAGAGCCCGCGCTCCAAGGCCGCCCACACCCTCGAGGAAGCCCGCGAGGGCCTGGAGTTCGTCGGCCTGCCGGCGATCATCCGTCCGAGCTTCACCCTCGCCGGCACCGGCGGCGGCATCGCCTACAACGTCGAGGAGTTCGAGGAGATCGTGCTCCGCGGCCTCGACCTGTCGCCGACCACCGAGGTCCTGATCGAGGAAAGCGTCCTCGGCTGGAAGGAGTACGAGATGGAGGTCGTCCGCGACAAGGCGGACAACTGCATCATCGTCTGCTCCATCGAGAACGTCGATCCGATGGGCGTCCACACCGGCGATTCCATCACCGTTGCCCCCGCTCTGACGCTGACCGACAAGGAATACCAGCGGATGCGCAAGGGCAGCATCGACGTGCTGCGCGAGATCGGCGTCGAGACCGGCGGCTCCAACGTCCAATGGGCGATCAATCCCGCCGACGGCCGCATGGTGGTCATCGAGATGAACCCGCGGGTCAGCCGCTCCTCGGCCCTGGCGTCGAAGGCGACCGGCTTCCCGATCGCCAAGGTCGCCGCGCGGCTGGCCGTCGGCTACACCCTCGACGAGCTGATGAACGACATCACCGGCGCGACGCCGGCCTCGTTCGAGCCCTCCATCGATTACGTCGTCACCAAGATCCCGCGCTTCGCCTTCGAGAAGTATCCGGGCTCCGAGCCCTACCTGACCACCTCGATGAAGTCGGTGGGCGAGGTCATGGCCATCGGCCGCACCTTCGCCGAGAGCCTGCAGAAGGCTTTGCGCGGCCTCGAGACCGGCCTCACCGGCCTCGACGAGGTCGTCATCGAAGGCGCCGCCGATCCCGAGACCGGCCACGCCGCCATCCTGCGCGCCCTCGGCACGCCGACCCCGGACCGCCTGCGGGTCATCGCCCAGGCCTTCCGCGAGGGCCTGACCGCCGACGAGATCCAGGCCGCCTGCGCCTACGAGCCATGGTTCCTGCGCCAGCTCCAGACCCTCGTCGCCGAGGAGGCCCGCGTCCGCGCCCAGGGCCTGCCGAAAGAGGCCGCCGCCTTCCGCAAGCTCAAGGCCCAGGGCTTCTCCGACGCCCGCCTCGCCGCCTTGACCGGCCAGACCGAGAGCGCCGTCCGCGAGGCGCGCCGCGCCCTCGGCGTGCGGCCGGTGTTCAAGCGCATCGACACCTGCGCCGGCGAGTTCCGCGCCGACACGCCCTACATGTACTCGACCTACGAGTCCGGCGCCCTCGGCCAGGCCCCCGACTGCGAGAGCGATCCCACCGACGCGAAGAAGGCGATCATCCTCGGCGGCGGTCCGAACCGGATCGGCCAGGGCATCGAGTTCGACTACTGCTGCTGCCACGCCGCCTTCGCCCTCGACGAGATCGGGGTGGAGTCGATCATGGTCAACTGCAACCCGGAGACGGTGTCCACCGACTACGACACCTCCGACCGCCTCTACTTCGAGCCGCTGACGGCCGAGGACGTGCTCGAGCTCATCCACGTCGAGCAGTCGAAGGGGACCCTTCTCGGGGTCATCGTCCAGTTCGGCGGCCAGACCCCGCTGAAGCTCGCTCAGCCGCTGGAGGACGCCGGCATCCCCATCCTCGGGACCTCGCCGGACGCCATCGACCTGGCCGAGGACCGCGAGCGCTTCCAGCAACTGCTGCACCGCCTGCAGATCCAGCAGCCGGTCAACGGCATCGCCCGCTCGCGCGACGAGGCCTTCGCGGCCGCCCACAAGGTCGGCTACCCGATCGTCATCCGCCCGTCCTACGTGCTCGGCGGCCGGGCGATGGAGATCGTCCGCGACGATGAACAACTCGACCGCTACATCCGCACCGCCGTGCAGGTGTCCGGCGACAGTCCGGTGCTGATCGACCAGTACCTGTCCCGCGCCACCGAGGTCGACGTCGACGCCCTCTGCGACGACGCCGGCCAGGTGTTCGTCGCCGGGGTCATGGAGCACATCGAGGAGGCCGGCGTGCACTCCGGCGACTCGGCCTGCTCCCTGCCGCCGTTCTCGCTCAAGGACGAGACCATCGCCGAGCTGAAGCGCCAGACCGAGGCCATGGCCCGGGCGCTGAACGTCCGCGGCCTGATGAACGTCCAGTTCGCGATCGAGGAGCCGCACTCCGACGCCCCGCGCATCTACGTCCTGGAAGTGAACCCGCGCGCCAGCCGCACCGTGCCGTTCGTCGCCAAGACCATCGGCCGGCCCCTCGCCGCCATCGCCGCCAAGGTGATGGCCGGCAAGAAGCTCGCCGAGTTCGACCTCGTCGAAAAGCCGTTCGACCACATCGCGGTCAAGGAGGCGGTGTTCCCGTTCGCTCGCTTCGCCGGCGTCGACACCATTCTCGGCCCGGAAATGCGCTCGACCGGCGAGGTGATGGGCCTCGACTGGATCCGCCCCGGCGAAGGTCCCGCGCCGGCCTTCGCCCGCGCCTTCGCCAAGAGCCAGCTCGGCGGCGGCACGGTGCTGCCGGCCAAGGGCTGCGTCTTTATCTCCGTGAAGGACAGCGACAAGGCCTGGATCGTCGAGCCGACCCGCCTGCTGCTCGGCCACGGCTTCCGGGTGCTGGCGACCAGCGGCACGGCCCAGTTTCTGGCCGAACAGGGCCTCACCGTCGAGCCGGTCAAGAAGGTCCTCGAAGGTCGTCCGCATATCGTCGACGCGATGAAGAACGGCGAGGTGCAGCTCGTCTTCAACACCACCGAGGGCAAGCAGTCGCTGGTCGACTCCTTCGAGATCCGCCGCTCGGCGCTGATGATGAAGATCCCGTACTTCACCACCGCCGCCGGCGCCCTGGCCGCCGCCCAGGCTATCGTGGCGACCGCCGAAGGGCCGCTGGAAGTGCGTCCGCTGCAGTCCTACGCATGACGCTTTTGATACATTGACCGGCGTTATCCGGAGGCGCATGGTCCTTGCATCGCCTGATCGAGACGGGCGGCAAGGGTGCGCTCCGGCAACCCGTTTTTAAATCGCCGGAACGGCGCTTTTGGCGTCCGCCGCGGTCTGGTCAACAGCCGGGAGTTAATCCCGGTCAGAGCGCGAGGAAACCAGTATGCATACCGAGCCGCATGATGGTCTGCGTCCGCACAGGAACAAGCACCTGGCGAGTCGCATGGAGTCCCTCATCCCCATCCTGATGCTGATCGCCGTGGCGATTCTCGGCGTCGGCCTGGTCTGGGGCCTGATGAACGGCGGGACGCCCAGCTACCTGCAATAGCGCCTAGATTCCGACGGCGCGGGCGAGCACCAGATCGTCGTACTCGTTCGCGCCTACCCGGAACCGGCGCACGCCGATCATTTCGAATCCCTGGCGCGCGTAGAACGCGAGCGCCAGCGTGTTGTCGCGTTTGACCCCGAGCAGCAGGCGGCCCGCACCGGCCGCCTGCGCCGTCTCGGCCGCCGCCGCCATCAGCCGCGCGCCGACCCCGCCGCCGTGACAGCGGTGCAGAACGTAGATGCGCTTGACCTCGACATCGCCGGGCTGGAGCCCGACCGGCAGGTCCGGCGGCGACAACATCACATAGCCGACCGGCGCCCCGCCGACCCGCGCCTCGGCCAGCCACAGTCGATGGGCGGGATCGGCCAGCCAGGCCGCGTAGCGCGCCGGATCGTGCTGATGCTCGCAGTGGGCGAAGATATCGGCCGCCAGCAGCACCCCGGCATAGCTCTCCAGGAACGTCGCTCGCCCGACCAGCGCCAGGGCCGCCGCATCGCCCGGCCCGCAAGGCCGGATGTCGATGTCCATGGCCGCTCTCCCCATTGATCCAACCGCCGGTCATGACAAGGCGGAAGAAAAAAGCACGAAAAATTTGCCGTTTCGCGACTTCCATGTTCTCTTTTCGTTCATGTCTGCCGACGCCGACATCGCGAACGATCGCCACGGTCGCATCCTCGCCGAACTCGCCGGCCTGTCGCTGGAGCTTGCCCGCGACCTGCAGAACCGCGCCCTCGAAGCCGAGACGCCCGAGCAGGCGGCCCGCCTGGCCGGCGCCTTCCAGGGCGTCGCCCGGGGCCTGCGTCAGACGCTGGCTCTCGAACTCAAGGTCGCCGACTTCCGCCGCCAGCAGGAGTTGAACGCCCGCCACGACCGCACCCTCGGCTACCTGCGCGATGTCCCGCCGACGCGCGCCGCCCTCAACACCGCGATCGAGAAGGAACAGCGGCGCGCGGAGCTGTCGGCCGCCCTGCGCTATATGATTTGGGACGAGTACGAGCGCGGCGAGGACGAGCCCGCCGAAGCCTTCCACCTGACCTCGGCGCCGCACCCGGACGTTGAGCCGGTGTACCAGGGCCTCGAGCGCTTCCTCGATGTCGCCGAAGCCCGCGACGACTTCGCCACCGCCGACCTCGAACAGCAGATCATCGTCGGCTGCCTGGCCCTCGGCCTCGGCCCCTCCCCGGCCGACCTGGCCGAAACCGAACCCGACGCCGAACCCGAACCCGCCGACACCGGCTGACGCCCCGTCTCACCGGCCTCCCCCTCCTTTCCCCTCGCGAAGCGGAGAGGGAGAGGGCGGAGAGAGGGCCCGGCACGGACCTCACCCCCGGCGCCTGACTTGCAGCGGCTCCGGCCCCGCCGTCAGCCTTTCCTCTACGCTTCCGAGAGACCAGGACGCCACCGCCCAGGACCCCGCCTGCGGCGGCGCCGGCGCTTGCCGCGCCCGCACATCGACCTGCGTCCCGCTTTCCGCTAGACCCCCGCCATGCCTGCCACCCTGCACGTGATCTTCGGCCCCTCCGGCGCCGGCAAGACGACCTACGCCCACACCCTCGCCCGCCGCGAGAACGCCGTGGCCTTCATCCTCGACGACTGGATGGCCCGCCTCTTCGCCCCCGACATGCCCCAGCCCCTCGAGTTCGAGTGGATGGTCGAGCGGGTCGCCCGCTGCGAGGCGCAGATCTGGTCGACCGCCGCCGCGGTGATGGCGACCGGGACCTCGGTGGTCTTCGATATCGGTCTGATGCGCCGCGCCGACCGCGCCCGGGTCCGCGAGATCGCCGAGGCCACCGACCTGCCCGCCCAGTTCCACTTCGTCACCGCCCCGGCCGAGGCCCGTCGGGCCCGGGTCGCCGAGCGCAACGTCATCCGCGGCGAGAACTTCGCCATCGAGGTGACGCCCGACATGTTCGACTTCATCGAGGGGGTGTTCGAGCCGCCGGAGCCGGCCGAACTGGCCGGGGCGATCGTCAGCGAGAGCGCCTGAAACCCGTCCGAAATAACGGTGAAACGGGGGCGCCCTTGAGTTTTGCGCCGCACAAACCTACACTTTTTGGCCCCGGACGCTGGCGCCGCGGCCGGTCCAGGACGGACATCACTTAGGGCGACCGAGCTATCACCTCTATGGAAAAAGTTCCGATGACCGTCGAGGGCTATCAGGGCCTCGACGAAGAGCTGAAGCGTTTGAAGACTCTGGAGCGGCCGGCGGTGATCGCCGCGATCGCGGAGGCGCGCTCGCACGGTGACCTGTCCGAGAACGCCGAATACCACGCCGCCAAGGAGCGCCAGGGCTGGATCGAAGGCCAGATCGCCGAGATCGAGGACAAGATGGCCCGCGCGCAGGTCATCGACGTCTCCAAGCTGTCCGGCACCCAGGTCAAGTTCGGCGCGACCGTCTCGGTCGTCGACGAGGACACCGAGGAAGAGGCCCGCTACCAGATCGTCGGCGAGCACGAAGCCGACGTGAAGGGCGGCAAGGTCTCGATCACCTCGCCCATCGCCCGCGCGATGATCGGCAAGGAGACCGGCGACGTCGTCGAGGTGAACACCCCCGGCGGCGTGAAGGCTTACGAGATCCTGCGGGTGGAGTGGGTCTGACCCATCCCTGATGGCGCCGGCCTCTAAGCGCCTTCTGACCATCTGGGCCGTCTCCGACGGCCGCGCCGGCATCGCCGCCCAGGCCGAGGGCCTCGCGGAGGCCGTTGCGCGCCAGCGCCCCGCCGAAGTCGTTCCCAAGCACATCGGCTGGCGCTTTGGCCTTGGCCGTCTGCCCACCGCCCTCAACCCCAGGCGGCCGGCGCTGCTGCGCGGCGACCCCGTCTCCCCGCCCTGGCCAGACATCTGGATCGCCGCCGGTCGGGCCACCCTGCCGCTGTCCGTACGGATGCGCCGCCGTTCGGGCGGCCGGACCTTCGTGGTCCAGACCCAGGATCCGCGCGGCGACCTGCGCCCCTTCGATCTGGTTGTCCCGCCGGAGCACGACGGCCTCGCCGGGCCGAACGTCTTCCCTATTCTCGGCGCTCCCAACCGACTGACGGCTGAGAAGCTCGCCGCCGAGGACGCGGCCTGGCGCGACCGCCTGGCGGCCTTTCCCCGGCCGCACATCGCCGCCATCATCGGCGGGACCTCCAAGGCATTCGACCTGCCCGCCGATCACGCCCGCGCCATGGCGCGGAGGCTTCGCGCCCAGGTCGAGGCGGCCGGCGGGGCCCTGCTTCTCAGCTTCACCCGCCGCACTCCCGCCGTCGCCCGCGCCGCCATGTGCGCCGAGCTCGCCGACCTGCCCGGGCTGATCTGGGACGACACCGGGCCTAACCCCTACTTCGCCTTCCTCGCCACCGCCGACCACATCCTGGTCACCGAGGATTCCACCAACCTCGCCACCGACGCCGCCGCGACCGGCAAGCCGGTCCACATCCTGCCGATGGCCGGCCCCGGATCGCGCAAGTTCACGGCCTTCCACGCCGCCCTGCGGACCCGCGGTCTTTCGCGCCCCTTCGCCGACGCCCTGCCCGCCTGGTCCTATACCCCCCTGGCCGAGACCGATCGCGCCGCCGCCGAGCTACTGCGCCGCTTTGACGCGAACCGGGCCGCAGCTCTGCCGTGTTAGGTTAACGAAGGCCAGCCTTTGCAAGGATTTGGCAATATTACCGCCCTAGGGTTTAGCTTCATCGCTTTGTAATTCGAGCCGGGGATCCGTCACGTGGCCATCTACAACTGGGAAGACATCACCGCGGCGCAGGCCCGGGCCTTCACCGCCGACGACCGCATCCTGTTCAGCACCGGGACGGCCGCGCAGTTTGCGGTGGTCTTCAATCCGTTCACGGTGGACAGCGCCCCGAGCGTGACGGTCCGCGGCCCCGACAAGTCGGTGACCTTCGATGACAACGTGCTGCGCGGCCGCACCAACGTCTTCCTGTTCCCGGACGGCGCCACCCTCTTCGCCGGCCTCTCGACCGCCGACAACGTCACCGGCGGTGACGGCGCCGACGGCCTCTACGGCGGCGACGGCGACGACACCCTCCTCGGCGGCGGCGGCAACGACGTTCTTCAGGGCAATCAGGGCGGCGACTCGCTGGTCGCCGGCGCCGGCGACGACGTCGTCTACGGCGGCCAGGGCAACGACTCGATCTCGCTCGGCGCGGGCTCCAACTTCGCCCAGGGCAACCGCGGCAACGACACCCTCACCGGGGGCGACAACTACGACCTGTTGCTCGGCGGCCAGGGCGACGACAGCGTCACGGCCGGCGCCGGCGACGACTACCTGCTCGGCAACCTCGGCGACGACAGCCTCGTGGGCGGCACGGGCGCCGACACCCTGGGCGGCCAGGAAGGCGATGACGACATCGACGGCGGCGATGGCGCCGATTCGATCTCCGGCGGCGACGGCCTCAACACCCTCGACGGCGGGGCCGGCAACGACATCATCGACGGCGGCGATCTCGACGACGAGATCCTCGGCGGCGACGGGGCCGACACCATCGACGCCGGCGAAGGCGACGACGACATCGACGGCGGGGCGGGGGATGACGAAATCCTCGGCGGGGTCGGCGCTGACACCATCGACGGCGGCTCGGGCGCCAACGAGATCAACGGCGGCACGGGCGGCGACTCGATCGACGCCGGCACGGGCGCGGACACCATTCTCGGCCACGACGGCGCCGACACCATCAACGGCGGGGCCGGCGCAAACCGCATCGACGGCGGCGACGACGGCGATTCGATCACCACCCTCAGCGGCTCGGACTCGATCACAGGCGGTGAAGGCAACGACACGATCAACAGCGGGACCGGCGTCGACACCATCGACGGCGGCGACGGCGACAACCGCATCACCATCAGCGGCAGCGGCCGGGTCATCCTCGACAGCGGCGACGACACCGTGACCGGCACGGCGGCGACCGGGGCCCTGTTCATCTCCGGCGGCGAGGGCGACAACAGCCTGCTCGGCGGGGCCGGCGGCGACACCATCACCTCCGGCGACGGGGCCGACACCATCGCCGGCGCCAACGGCAACAACTCGATCACCAGCGGCGAAGGCGGCGACCGCATCACCACGGGGACGGGCAATGACACCGTCTTCGCCGGCGAAGGCAACGACACCATCACCTCCGGCAGCGCCACCGGCGTCGACCTGCTCAGCGGCGGCGACGGCAACGACAGCATCGACTTCGACGGCGGCGGCGGCATCCAGGGCGGCGACGGCGACGACACCATCACCGGCGACGCCGGCGGCGCGGCCTCGATCATCGAAGGCGGGGCGGGCGACGACAAGATCCAGGGCACCGGCGCGGCCGACAGCATCAGCGGCGGCGAGGACGACGACAGCATCGACGGCCTGGCCGGCAACGACACCATCCTGACCGGCGACGGCGCGAACACGGCCAGCGGCGGGGCGGGCGATGACGTCATCACCGGCGGGGCCGACGCCGACACCCTCAGCGGCGGCGCCGACAACGACGCCATCGACGGCGGCGACGCCGGCGACCGGCTCACCGGCGACGGCGGCTCTGACACCCTCGACGGCGATGACGGCGTCGACACCATCAACGGCGGGGCCGGCCTCGACGTCCTCACCGGCGGCAGCGACGCCGACCGCTTCGTGTTCGCGGCCGGCGAAAGCCGCAACGGCGCGATCACCGACGAGGACGACATCGACCAGATCACCGACTTCGCCGTCGCCGACGACACCGTCGATCTGGCTGGCGCCGCCGGCTCGGGCACGAACTACGCCGAAGGCGGCGCGTCCAGCGACAGCTACACCGACGCTCTGTCGGACGCCGACGCCGCCTTCGACACCACGGTCGTCTACTACCTCGGCCTGATCTCGGGCGGCGCCGTCCTGTTCCACGACAACGACGGCGACGGAACCTTCGAGGCCGGCGAGGACGCGGTCTTCCTCGACGACATCACCCTCGCCGAGTTCGCGTTCGGCAACATCGTCTAGATCGACCGATCCAGACGAAAGTTGGGGCCGCCCTTCGGGGCGGCCCTTTGCTTTTCGGGCTCAGTCGGGTTTCTTCCGGCCCATGCCAGACCCTGACCGTTCCTGCCGCGATGCGGCCCAAATCGCGGGCGAGCTAAGGCCATGAGCGGTCCAAGGATCCTGTTCGTCGTCGACGCCGGCGCCAAGGTCGGCGGCGGCCACGTCATGCGCTCGTTGACCCTGGCCGGCGCCCTCGCCGCCCAGGGCGCGACCTGCGCCTTCCTCGGCCCCTCGGCCGTCGGCGGCGTGCTCGAGGCCTTCGCCCCCGACGCCCGCCAGGTCGCCGCCGCTTCCAGCCAGGCCGAGGACCTCGCGGCCGCCATCGGCGCCGAACAGTTCGACGCCATCGCCTTCGACCACTACGGTCTCACCGCCCGCGAGCACCGGGCCATGGGCCAGGGCCGGCCGGTGCTGGTCATCGACGACCTGGCCGACCGCCCGCTCGGCGCCGATCTCGTCCTCGATTCCGGGCCCGACCGCCGCACACAGGATTACGAAGGCCTCGTGCCCGAGACCGCCCGCCTGCTGCTCGGCCCCGGCTACGCCCCCGTCCGGCCCGACTTCGCCGCCCTGCGAACGGCCGCCCTCGCCTGGCGCGGCGAGCCGGTGCAGCGGTTCCTGGTCTCGCTGGGCCTTACCGACGTCGGCGGCGTCACGGCTCGGGTGGTCGAGCGCCTCCGCCTCAAGGCCGGCGAGGCGGGCCTGGACATCGCCCTCGGCGGCGGCGCCCCGAGCCTGCCCGGCCTGACCAAGGTCGCCCGCCGCGATCCGCGCCTGGCCCTGCACGTCGACACCCCGCACATGGCGCGCCTGACCGCCGAGGCCGACATCGGCGTTGGCGCCGCCGGCTCGACGGTCTGGGAGCGCTGCACGCTCGGCCTTCCCTCAATACTGGTGGTCGTCGCCGACAATCAGCGCCCCGCCGCCGCCGCCCTCGCGGCCCGCGGCGCCGCCCTCGTCGTCGACGCCGCCGCCCCTGACTTCGACACCCAGTTCGACCGCGCCGTCATGCGCCTGCTCAAGGACGCCGAACTTCGCCGCAGCCTCGCCCAGGCCAGCGCCGAACTCTGCGACGGCCAGGGGGCCAGCCGCGCCGCCGAGGCGTTCCTGAAACTGATCGCCGCCCGCGGCGCCTGAGCCGTCGCGGCGGAACGGAATCGTCACTACATTGGGGCCATGTCCGACACGCCCCGTTCCGTCCGCTGCCTTATCATCGGCTCCGGCCCCGCCGGCTACACCGCCGCCGTCTACGCCGCCCGTGCGCTGCTGAAGCCCGTGCTGATCCAGGGCATCCAGCCCGGCGGCCAGCTGACCATCACCACCGACGTCGAGAACTATCCGGGCTTCGCCGAGGTCATCCAAGGTCCCTGGCTGATGGAGCAGATGCGCGCCCAGGCCGAGCACGTCGGGACCGAGATCGTCACGGACATCGTTCTCAAGGCCGACCTGTCGCAACGGCCCTTCCGGCTTGAGACCGACAGCGGCCAGGTCTGGCTCGCCGAGACCCTGATCATCGCCACCGGCGCCCAGGCCAAGTGGCTCGGCCTGCCGAGCGAGCAGGCCTTCCAGGGCTTCGGCGTCTCCGCCTGCGCGACCTGCGACGGCTTCTTCTATCGCGGCAAGGAGGTCGTCGTGGTGGGCGGCGGCAACACCGCCGTCGAGGAGGCCCTGTTCCTGACCAGCTTCGCCTCCAAGGTCACCGTCGTCCACCGCAAGAACGAGTTCCGCGCCGAGCGCATCCTGCAGGAAAGGCTGTTCGCCAACCCCAAGATCGAGGTCATCTGGGACCATCAGGTCGACGAGGTCCTCGGCCAGGAGAACCAGGGCGTCTCCGGCGTCCGTCTGAAGAACGTCAAGACCGGCGAGACCCAGGAAGTCCCTTGCGATGGCTTCTTCGTCGCCATCGGCCACGCCCCCGCCTCCGAGCTGTTCAAGGGCCAGCTCGAAATGGACGCCTCCGGCTACCTGAAGGTCAAACCCGGCACGGCCTCCACCGCGATCAAGGGCGTCTATGCGGCCGGCGACGTCACCGACGACGTTTATCGCCAGGCGGTCACCGCCGCCGGCATGGGCTGCATGGCGGCCCTGGAAGCGGTGCGCCTTCTGGCTGAGGAAGACCACGAACGCGCCCACAAGCCGATCAGCCACGCCGAGGCCGAGAAGATCGGCGCCTGGTAGACCGTCACGGCGTCGGCGGCCGAGCGTCCATGTCGCGCTCGACCGCCGCGAGGCGCTCGTTGATCTGGCGGATCTCGTCGGCGGTCGGCTGCCGCCGCGACGGCGCCAGCGTCCCGCGAACTCGCGTCCGAAGGCCGTCCGAGGCCGTGACGTCGGCGACCGTATAGGTCCGAACCTCGCCGGCCACGGCCAGCTGGATCTTCCGCTCCGGCGGGGTGTCCTGGGCCTCCGGCGCCGCCAGCCCCTGTGTCCGCGCGTCCGTGCCCGTCAGGACGGCCGGCGTGAGCACCGCCTCGCGCCCGGCGTACCGGCCGGTGAACGCTGGCGGCTCGCCCCACGGACCGGTCCAGCGATAGAAGATGTGCGCCCCGACCTTCGTCATCTTGACCAGGGTTGGCGCCCAGTAGGGAGCCACATAGTCGGCGTGGTAGTGCGTCGCCGATCCGACGTGCTTGGCGACGTGCCCGGACAGCGCCCGCTCGGCCACCCGTCGGGCCTGCCGCCACAGCGCAGGCTCCGGCGCCCAACGCAGCGAGCCGTCGCAGGTGAAGGTGAACTGACATCCCGTCGCCCGCGCCGAGCCCTGGTAGACCACGGCGCACACGGACTTCGGATAGGCCGGATGACGCATGCGGTTCAGCACCACCTGGGCGACGGCTTCCTGGCCGAGCCCCGGTTCGCGGGCCGCCTCGTAGTAAACGGCCTGCGTCAGGCAATCGAGGGCCCTGCCCCGGTCTGCGGCCGACGCCTTCAGGACGAACGGACGCATCGGCCGGATCGGCAGGTCCGTGTAAGGCCGCAGCGCGTTGACCTCCTCCGCCGTCTGTCCCGTGGCCGGCAGCCCGAGATCCGGAACCGTGTCGAGATCGCGCGTTTCCCAGCCCTCCGGCCGGTTCCAGGTGTCCGGCTGCCGCAGGAACGGGTCATGGCGCACGGCGATCGCCCGCAAAGCAGGGTCCATCCTCCCGGCCAGCAAATGCAGCGCATCCGACGACAGGCCGCCTGCCGCCAGCCGTCTGTGCTCCGGGCTCAACGCGTGCTCCGGCTGCGGCGCACAAGCCGCAATCCAGGACGCAAGCGAGAGGCCGGCGATGACGGAACGTTTCAGCTGCATGATCCCCACGGGCGACTAAGGGCGGGCTATTTAGGTCCACAACCCGCGGTATGCCAGCTTGGCCGCGCCAAGTTTCTCCGCCCACGTCCTTGCAAGCGGCGCCCCGCACGCTATATTTAGACCGTTATGCTCGAAGTGAGCATAAGTCCGCGCCCTGGAAATGCTCTCTCTGAGCATAATGGAGGGGAAGATGGCCGACGGGTTCCAGTTCGACTTCACGCCTGAGGTGGAAGCTCAGACGCTGCCGGCCTGGCAGAAGGTCAAGGGCCATGTCACCCCGATCGAATGGCGTCTCCACGCTCCGCTGATTGCCGAGATCAACCGGCTGAAGCGGGAGAAGGACGCCGTTATTCTGGCGCACAACTACATGACCCCGCAGATCTTCCACGGCGTCGGCGATTTCGTCGGCGACAGTCTGGCCCTCGCCAAGGAAGCCTCGCGGTCCAACGCCAAGGTCATCGTCCAGGCCGGTGTGCACTTCATGGCCGAGACGTCGAAGATTCTTTCGCCAGAGAAGCGCGTGCTGATCCCGGACGTGAACGCCGGCTGCTCGCTGGCGAGCTCGATCACCGGCGCCGACGTGCGCCTGATCAAGCAGCGCTATCCCGGCGTGCCGGTCGTCACCTATGTGAACACCACGGCCGATGTGAAAGCCGAGACCGACATCTGCTGCACCAGCGCCAACGCCGTCCAGGTGGTCGAGGAAGTCGCCCGCCAATGGGGCGTCGACCGGGTGATCCTGATCCCCGACGAGTTCCTGGCCCGCAACGTCGCCCGCCAGACCGACGTCGGCATCATCGCCTGGAAGGGGCGCTGCGAAGTCCACGAGCGATTCAACGCCGCCGACATCCTGGAGCTCAAGGCCGCCTACCCAGGCGCCGAGGTCCTGGCCCACCCGGAATGCCCGGCCGAGGTGCTTGAGGTCGCGGACTTCGCCGGCTCCACCGCGGCGATGAACGACTACGTGATCCAGCGCAAACCGAAGCAGGTGGTGCTGATCACCGAATGCTCGATGGCCGACAACGTCGCCGCCGACGCCCCGGCCACCGAGTTCGTGCGGCCCTGCAACCTGTGCCCGTATATGAAGATGATCAGCCTCGAGAACATCTACGAGGCGCTCTTGCATGACCGGCACGAGGTCACCGTCGATCCGGCGATCGCCGATCGTGCACGGCTGGCCGTGCAGCGGATGGTGGACCTGCCGCCGCCGGCGGTCCCAGCCCGCTACGATCTGATCAAGGCGCGTCACCACGTCGACGTGGAGCTGATCTGATGACCCGCGTCCGCCACGATGGCGTGGTGGTCGTCGGCGCAGGACTGGCTGGTCTTTCAGCCGCCCTGGCGGCCGCCCCGGCCAGGGTCCTGCTGCTCGCCGCCGCGCCGCTGGGCAAGGGCTGTTCGTCCGCCTGGGCCCAAGGCGGCGTCGCCGCCGCCATGGCGACGGAAGATGCACCCGCATTGCACGCCGCAGATACAGTCAACGCAGGCGCGGGTCTCGTCGATGCGGACATGGCCGACCTTCTTGCGGCCGAGGGCCCGGCGGCGGTGCGCGCTCTGGCCGAGCTCGGCGCGCCGTTCGACCGCACGGCCGACGGCGGTTTCGCCCAGAGCCTCGAGGCCGCGCACTCGCGCGCCCGCGTCGCGCGGGTGAAGGGCGACCAGGCCGGCCGGGCGATCATGGAAGCCGTTGCGGTGGCGGTGCTGGCCGCGCCGCACATCGAGGTTCGGGTCGGGAGCCTGCGCAACCTGCTGCAGGATGCCGCCGGGCGGGTTCGCGGGGTAGCCGCTGAGATCGACGGGACAGCGGTCGAGATCGTCGCGCGGGCCGTCATCCTGGCGACCGGCGGCATCGGTGGGCTCTACGCTGAGACGACGACGCCTCCGGAACTGACCGGTGAAGGCCTTGGTCTCGCCGCCCTGGCCGGCGCGACGATCGCCGACCCGGAGTTCGTTCAGTTCCACCCGACCGCGATCGACATCGGTCGCGATCCGGCGCCCTTGGCCACCGAGGCCCTGCGCGGCGAAGGGGCGAGGCTGGTCGGCGCGGATGGCGCCCCGTTCATGCACCGCTACCACCCGGACGCCGAACTGGCGCCGCGCGACGTCGTGGCGCGCGCCATCCACGCCGAGCGGCAGGCGGGTCGCGGCGCCTTTCTGGACACCCGCGCGGCGGTCGGCGAGCGGTTCGCCGAGGAGTTCCCGGGCGTCTTCGCCGCCTGTATGTCGGGCGGCGTCGATCCGCGGCGCGCGCCGATACCGGTCGCGCCGGCCTGCCACTATCATATGGGCGGGATCGCGACGGATGCGGATGGTCGGACAAGCCTGCCCCACCTGTTCGCGGCTGGCGAATGCGCGGCCACCGGCGTGCACGGCGCTAACCGCTTGGCGTCCAATTCCCTGCTGGAGGCGGCGGTGTTCGGCGCCCGGGCCGGCGCGGCGGCGCGCGATGCGGCCGATGCCGGGACGCGGGTGCGACGCGGCGCACTGCCCCCTGCCCTGCCGCACGCCGCGCTGCAGAGCCTTCGCGAGGCTATGAGCCGCGACGCTGGCGTGGTGCGCGATGCAGCCGGCCTCGCCCGTTTGCTCCGCCTGATCGACGGTCTGGAGGCCGAGAACGGCGCTGCGCCCTCGCTGGTCGCCGCCCGGCTGATCGCCACAGCCGCCCTGGCGCGCACGGAGAGCCGCGGCGCCCACTTCCGCGCCGATGCGACGGCCCAGAGTGCGCCGCAGCGGACGTTCCTGACCCTCTCGGACCTGACGCCGCTGAAGTACGCCGCCGAATGATCGAGCCGCTCCCGGATCTGCTGATCGAGCCGATCGTGCGCGCCGCCCTGGCGGAGGATCTCGGCCGCGCAGGCGACCTGACCGCGCAGGCCTGCATCTCCGCGGACGCGCGGCTGACAGCGGTGTTCGCGAGCCGCAAACCCGGGATTGTCGCGGGCCTCGCCTGCGCCCGGCTCGCGGTCCACGATCTGGACCCGTCCGCGAGCTTCGAGAGTCTCGTCTTCGATGGCGCGACGGTGGCGCCCGGCGCCGTGCTTGCGCGCGTCGAGGCCAATGCCCGCGCCCTGCTGGCGGCGGAGCGGACGGGGTTGAACCTGCTCGGCCGCTTGTCCGGGATCGCGACGTTGACCGGGGCCTATGTGGCGGCGGTGCAGGGGACCGGCGCGCGGATCGTCGATACCCGCAAGACCACGCCGATGTTGCGCGCGCTGGAGAAATACGCCGTTCGTTGCGGCGGCGGCGTGAACCATCGCTTCGGGCTCGACGACGCCATCTTGATCAAGGACAACCACATCGCCGCCTGCGGCTCCGTGGCCGAGGCGGTGCGCCGCGCGCGGGCCTTTGCCGGCCACTTGGTGAAGGTCGAGGTCGAGGTCGACGGCCTGGACCAACTGGACGAAGCGCTGGCCGAGGCGCCGGACGTCATCATGCTCGACAACTTCACACTTTCCGACCTGCGCGAGGCGGTGGGCCGCACGGCCGGCCGCGTGGTGCTGGAGGCCTCGGGCGGCGTGAACCTGGACACTGTGCGGGCTATCGCCGAGACCGGCGTCGACGTCATCAGCGTCGGAGCGCTGACCCATTCGGCGAGCGTGCTGGATATCGGCTTGGACGCCGCCTGAGGCGCGGAACCGGGCCAACGACCGGGGGTTCACTCCATTCCAAAGGAGACGGACCCATGGCTTCGAA